>CAIVQM010000065.1 GCA_903908025.1 uncultured bacterium | reverse complement strand
GATGTCCTCGACGACCTCGTCCCAGAAGGGCATGGTGTGAATGATGCCGTTGGACTTGGTTGCGGACGTCACAAGCTGGCGTCGCCGCGCGGCGAGATCGAACGCGTAGCGCGATACGCGTTCGATGCCAGTGCGAGTGAAGACGTTCTCCTGGAGTGCGAACTCGCGGTCGGTCCCCCGGCCGAACCGGCCGCCGATCTCGGAATACTCGCCTTCGGTGTTCTCCCGAACGATGACCATGTCGACCCGCTGGTCCTGGCTGAGGGCAACGCGAGTGGGGAGCCCGTCGAACTGCCGCACGGGCCGAAGGTTGACGTACTGGTCGAATGCGCGGCGAATGGGAATCAGCAGCCCCCAGAGCGACTCGTGATCTGGAACATCGGGCCGGCCGACTGCGCCTAGGAAGATCGCGTCGAAGCCCCGTAACTGGTCGAGGCCGTCCGCGGGCATCATTCGCCCACGCTCGAGGAAGTAGTCGCAGCCCCACTCGAGCCTGGTCCAGTCCACGGTCACCCCATCGGATTCCAGGGCCGCGTCAAGCACGCAAGCCGCGCCGGGAATCACCTCGGTGCCGATGCCGTCACCGGGAATGGCGGCAATTCGAAGCGTGCGGCGGGACGCTGGGGTACTCATTGATCTCCTGATTTCCGTATCGCCGTGATGATGCCTACTCAGTGAGTGGTGGCACAGTTCAACGTCCGCGACAGCCACTCGTCAGCACTCTCAAGAGACTCCACCGATCGGCTGACAAGGACGATGTCCACAGACGGTTCGTGCTGGCTGTAGTCGGGGTAGGAGCCCAGTCGAACGTCGTGGAAGTGCTCGTCGAACTCCACGAGGACGCTCTGGATCGCATCCTCTGTGGTTCGACAGTGCAGGTGAGTCGTGGTGATGTCCTGATCCGCGCCCTCGGGAAGTGGGATCGTGGCGAACATGGCCCTCATCTCCCGCGGCGAGCCGGGAAGGACGTGGAGATCGCCGACGGAGAAGCCGGGAACGCCACCACATGGGCTCAGAAGCGGTATCGCACCCTGCGGGAAGGAGGAAACCGCGCGCGCAGTCTCGGCATCGACCCATTCAAGCGTGTCGAGCACAGTGCGGGAGACGTGCTCATCGATGACCGCGTCGCGCAGGCAGGCGCGCGCCACGGCCCGGCGTGTGATGTCGTCAGGCGTGAAGCCGAGGCCCCCCGAGACGATCACGATGTCGGCCGAGTCCCAGGCCAGGCGCAGCGTGCGCACGATCAGGTCCTCGTCGTCGGGGATCGCGATCACGAGGCGCGGCCAGAGCCCACGCTCCATCAGTTGGCCGCTGATCCATGCAGCGTTCTCGTTTGCGACCCGTCCCTCTACGACCTCGTCGCCTATGGTGACGACGGCAGCAGTCATGCCGAACTGCGAGAGCGCCATCAGATGTCCCTCAGGTGCGTGGGGCATGAGCTTGTCGATAGCCTGACATCGTGGTTGAAAAGAAGACGCGATCGCAGCGAGGCCATCTCACGCGCGACCTGATCTGCCAGACCTCCCTTGAGATGATCCACAAGGACGGACTCGCCTCCTTCAGCCTGCGTGCAGTGGCGAAGAAGCTCGGCGTGGACCCCGCTGCGCTGTACCGGCATTACGAGGATCTCGACGATCTCCTCCGTGAGGTCGGCGACAGGGCAATCGCTCCTGTCACGAAGGGATTTGTGGCGAGCGACAATCCGCACTGGGACATTCGCCGCGTGCTCACGAAACTTCGCAAGGTCATGCTCGGCAGTGGTGCGGCCCTTGTGACGGCGTCGGGCCCTACTCGTCATGCCAGCGAACTCCAGATCACCGAGATCATGCTCAACGCCTGCCAACGCCTGGGGATGCCCCCCACGGAGGCGGCGATGGCGTACCACGTGCTCATCGAGTATGTGGTTGGCTCGGCGGTGCTCGATGCGCCTCTGGCATCCAGCAAGGCGAACCGGGCAGCGACGTACCGCAAGTGGCGCGCCGACTATGCGGCCCTCAGTCCTGAGGACTACCCCGTCTCCCTTGCGCATGCCTCGTATCTGTACCCCGGCAGCGACAATGTGTTCCAGACAGGCCTCGATGCCCTGCTCGCTCACCTTCTGCCTCCCGTGCCAGTCGATCATCAGTAGACCCGTGAGTACTCGTTCTGCTCCCAGTCGGTCACCGCCGTGAGCCAGCGCTGGTACTCCTTCAGCTTGAGCTTCACGTAGACCTCGACCAGGTCCGGCTCGAGGTAGCTGCGCAGTTTCTCGTCCACCATCAGAGCGTCCAGAGCCCCCTCAAGTGTGTGCGGCGTGTGTCGATCGGTGTTGGGCTCGGAGTCAGCATCTCCCACCTGCGGCTCGGGCAGCTCGAGCTTGTCCTGTACGCCGTGCAGGCCGGCCGCGAGCAGTGCCGACAGGAGCAGGTGGGGTGAGGCAGTTCCGTCCGCCATGCGGTGCTCGACGCGGGTGGTGGCACCGCGCTGGCCCGGGACGCGGACGGTCGAGAGGCGGTTGTCGATGCCCCAGTTGGCCCAGTAGCCGCTCAGCATTCCCGGGGTGAGCCGCTTGTACGAGTTCACGGTGGGTGCGGCGAAGGCCGTGATGGCCTCGTGATGGACGAGCAGTCCCGCGATGAAATGGCGAGCCAGGTCGCTGATGCCCAGCTCGTCGCCGGGCTCGTCGAAGGCGTTGGAGCCGTCCGCCCTTGCCATGCTCAGGTTGGCGTGCAGTCCGCTGCCCACGGTGTCGCCGAACGGTCGCGCCATGTAGCTGGCATCGATGCCGCGAGTGCGCGCGACGAGGCGGGTGAGCTCGCGGAAGAGCAGTGCGCAGTCCGCTGAGGCGAGGGCGTTCTGGTAATGCAGACTCACTTCCACCTGAGCGGGCGCGAACTCTGCATTCATGCCCTCTACCTGCAGGTCGGCATGCTCGGCAAGGGCGACGATGGCCTCGAGGGTACCGGACGGGTCTGCGCCGTCGCCGATTCCGTACACGCGATGATCGGGAACGGCAAGGCGCGTCATCGGCTGGCGCCTCTCAAGAAGGAAGAACTCCATCTCGAAACCTGCCATGGGCGTATAGCCGAGCTCCTCGAACTCCTCGCAGATCAGACGCAGTTGGCGGCGGGAGTCCATGGGCAGTGGGTCCCCGTTGCTCTGGAAGAGCGACGCCATCGCAATGCTCCGCCCAGAGAGCCACGGCCGCGTGGTCTCCAGGTCGACCCGAGCCTCCATGTCGGGGAAGCCAGCCCCGGTGGAGTACAGGTCGATCTCGAGGAACTCCAGATCCAGTCCCTGCACCATGCAGGTCACCGCGTAGTGCGTTGGATAGTCCAGGCGGTGGTTCGGGACGGTCTTTCCATGGGTCAGGCCGAAAAGATCGGGGAAGACGACGTCGAACTGCTCACCAGCGGTCACGCGCCCTCCCCGGCCGCGACGCCGACGAGGACTCCCGTGTCGACCACCTGATGTTCGTCAAGCCAGACGCTGTGGTTCCGCAGGGGAAAGTCGAAGTGCCCGGCCGTGAACCGATTGGCGTTCTCGTTCGCCCCAGTGCTGAAGAGGAAGTTGCCTGCGAAGGCGCGCGCTTCAGTGCCGTTGATGTCCATCCGGTCGTACATCTCCAGGAAGTCCCACCGGGCCCCGGTATTCATTCCGAATCCGACGTGAGAGGTGGCGTACGCATCCTCGTCGAAAGCGGAGAGGTACGAGCGCATGAGCTCTGCCTGGTACCCAGTGCCCTTGATGTCGGTGACGTAGTCGTTCTCGATGACGAGTGAGATCGGCTCGGTGATGTAGTGCTTGAAGGTGAGGTTGATGTCTCCGGGGGCCAGCACGATCGTCCCGTTGACCGTGTCGCGATCAGGGAAGGCAAGCACGAGGCCGCCGGGCCAGTGGGCGATGGAGCCGGGACCCGAGATGACCCCGGTCGAGCCGGCTGTGAAGGCGCCCGCGAGTTGGACGGTGACGTCGGTGCCCCACTCGCTGGTCGCGTGCATCGTCTTCGAACACTTCATCACCTCGTGTGCCGCGTGCACCCGTTCGGCCATGACGGGGTCGTGCACCATCCGCTCGTAGACCTCGGGGTGCTCGTAGCTCACCATCAGGATGCTGGTGCCAGAGGAGAGGATGGTGCCCAGCTCCTTGGCGTGCAGCATTCCCTCAACAGTGCAGTCGACGACGAACGGCACGGAGGACAGGGCCCCGATAGCGCCCTGCAACTGGTTCAGGGCCAGCGTGGTCCCCGTGGAGCGGATGGCCACGGGGCCCGGATTGGCGGGCGTGCGCATGACCACCTCGAACGGCTTTGCTCCCAGGGACTCCAGGGCCAGCACCGAGGTCTCGACCAGATCCGGCCGGCTGGCGGATTCGGACAGCACGATGCACTCCATGCCTGGCGTAACTCCGTTGATGGCGAACTGGCGAGCAAAGCTCTCGATCCAGCGCCACTCAGCGAGCGGGGGACGGTTGGTCATGAGTACTCCCAGTGGTTGCGAATGGCTGCGTTGACGGCATCGGGCGCCTCGAGGTTCAGCAGGTGTCCGGCACCCGGGATCACCTCGAGGCGGGCATTGGGCATGAGGGCGACGATCGCCTCCGCGTACGACGGAGGTGTCTCGTCATCCTCGGCACCCACGACGACCAGCGTGGGCGCGGTGATGGTGCGCAGGATGGATCGCGAGTCGTGCGTCGTGAGCGTGGTCAGCGAATCGAGCATCCCCTCCATGGGGATGCGCTCCATGGCGGCGACCGCCTCGGGAACCACGTGCGCTGCGTTCGGTCCGGCGAGCGAGCTCAGGATCGTCGGCGCAGCGGCGCCGGGCGAACCGAACGTCTCGAGTCCGGCGAGGCGAGCGTTGCGCCAATCCTCGGGGCTCGTGCCGTTGAGGCCGAACATGGGGCTTGTGCACAGGAGGACGAGGCTGCGGACGAGCTCTGGGTTGCGCGCGGTCATGTACTGGCTGATCATTCCACCGAAGGACGTGCCCACCAAGTCGACCGGGCGGTCGGGCGAGACGGTTCGGATCAGTTCCGCAGCTCGATCCGCATAGGCGGCGAAGTCGGCTCGCTCGACGCGGTCTGACCCGCCGTAGCCGGGGCCGTCCCACGCGACCACTCGCCGGGTCTCGCTGAGTGCAACCAGGTTGGGTCCCCATGCGATTCGTGTCCCGCCCAGACCGTGCAAGAACACGGCAACCTGCTCCGAATCCCCGCATTCGCGCCACGCCGTGGGCTTGCGGTCGACGTCGACGACGGTGTTCGGCATTGCCGCACCGTAGCCGTCAATAGAAATCTAGTCAACGGTGTTGACTTATTCGGCTGAGTGCGCATACTCATCCCATGCGACCAACAAACACAGTCTCCGCCCACGAAGGTTCCGTCGCCGCAACCGGCGCCGCTGGGAAGTCCGGCCCGCTCGGGAAGCCCGACTCGACTATGACCCGCGAGCAGATGGTGGCGGCGATCGCCGAGCTCGGTCCGAAGTTCGAGGAGCGCGCGGTCCAGACAGACCTTGATGCCGCGTTCCCATGGGGGAACTTCAACGACCTGCGCGAGCGTGGATTCCTTGCCCTGTGCGTGCCGAAGGAGTACGGCGGCATGGGTGCGAGCTACGCCGACTACATGCGCGTCTCTGAGGAGATCGGCCGCCACTGCGGTTCGACGGCCCTGACCTTCAACATGCACAACGCGACCATGCTCTGGGCCGGCCAGGTCGCCGACGTGCTCGACATGTCAGATGAGGATCGTGCACTGCACGAGCGCCGGCGCGCCGAGATGTTCCGTGGCGTTGTCCAGGACGGCGAGATTCACTCGCAGCCGTTCTCGGAGGGGCTCCTTCCGGGCGCTCTGGCCGGTACGGCGACTCGCGCCGAGAAGGTTGACGGCGGATATCGCGTCACCGGGCGGAAGATCTTCGCATCGCTGTCCGGCGCTGCCGACCGCTACAACGTGACGTGCCAGGTAGAGGGTGAGGACTTCCTGCGCCTTCTCTCCGTGCGGGCGACGGACCCGGGCGCCGAGATCGTCGACGATTGGGACCCCCTGGGTATGCGAGGCACGGTCTCCCGGACCCTTCTGCTGAAGGAGGCCTGGGTAGCGGCCGATGACGAGATCCTTCCCGGCGGCATGTACGACCAGGCTGCTCGCCGCTTCCCGTACCTGTTCATGTCCCTTGCGCCTTCCTACCTGGGTCTCACCAAGGGGATCCTCGACTTCACTCGGCTGTACCTGCGCGGGGAAGCCAAGGGCGCTGCAAAGGGCACTGGTCGCCGGGACAACCCCATCAAGCAGTACGGCTGGGCCGAGATGAACATCAAGTACGAGCAGAGCCGGGCACTCCTCTTCTCCGCTGTCGACAATGCGACTCTCGATCCGACCGAAGCGCAGCTCATGACCGCCTGGGCGGCCGTCTACACAACGATGGAGCACGCCAACGAGGTGGCTGCCAAGGCTGTCCGCGTCTGCGGCGGCCAGTCGATGCTGAAGCACATGCCGCTCGAGCGCATGTACCGCGACTCGCGCCTCGGCTCGACCATGCTCCCGTGGAGCGCCGAGGTTGCGCTCGATCGAATCGGCAAGGCTGGCCTGTACGACAACTAAGCCGCGGTGGCGCGGCTTCCCTGAGGTCGCGCCACCGAACACCCAGGACGTCAGTCCGTCGGACGAAGGAACCAACGTGAGCGAGGCAACCCAGGTGCTTGAGGACGACAGTGCAGAGCTCGCCGACCGGGTCCGGGCAGCTCACCGCAACTACCCGACGGGCGTCACCGTCATCACAACCTCAGTGGATGGCCAGCCTTACGGCCTGGCGGTCAACGCGTTCAGCAGCGTGTCCCTCGAGCCGCCAACCCTGTTGTTCTGTGTAAACGAGAGCTCGAAGACCCACGAGCACCTCATTCGTACCACGCACGTCGGTATCAACATCCTCGGCTGCGACCAGCACGACGTCGCCGGCGTGTTCGCCAAGTCGGGCGGCGACAAGTTCTCGCAGATCGAGTGGGAGCCCGGGATTGAGGACGTCCCGCTCATCACCGGTGCCGCGGCTAGATTCCAGGCGCGCATCACTGAGACCACGAAGATGGGTACCCACACCGTCTTCTTCTGCACCGTCGTCGAGGCCGAGGCGGAGGATCAGGAGCCCTTGGTGTACATCCGCGGTGCGTTCGTCGACGGCAGCAAGGTCAGGGACCAGGCCTGAGGCTGCGCTAGACCCCGATCCGGCGGGTGACGGCTCGAAGGTAGGACGAAAGGTTCCTGGACTGCGAGGCTGAGAGGGCCGCCGTCGCTTCGACCTCCAGCTCGTTGATCCGGGGCACGAGCTCACTCATGAGTGTGTGGCCACGCGCGGTGAGCCGGACGAGGCGCCGGCGCCCGTCGTGTGGATGCGTCCTACGGTCCATCCAACCCGCCTGGACGAGACGCTCGACGACTCCGGACAGCGTGGTCTTCGCGATGCCCGCCTCCGCGGCTACCTCACGCGTCTCCATCTCGCCCCAAAGCCACACGACCCATAAGACCACCCAGTCGGTCCATGCGATGTTTCGGCGCGTCAGCAGCCTCTCCTCGGCGTGCACTCGAATGGCGTTGGCTGCACGAAACAGGTTCCCGACGGTAGCCATTGCTTCCGCGTCAAGCTCAAGGTCCAGCTCATGGACCCTCTGCTCGGCGGCCGCTTCCGACTGATCGATCGTGCGTGGCGTCACCGGTCTGAGGGACGTTGATCCGGACGAGTCGGCCGGACGTGAACAACGACTCACGCTGAAGCACTCTCCAAGGTGTTGCGATGAGGTGCGCAATTCACCCAAATTGCACAGTCGGAAATACTTCGCGATTCCTAGTGACTTTCGTCTCCGGCAACGCTACGTTACCCGCAGATCACCAGTCAACAGTGTTGACTTTCTTGATGAGCGGCCTAGAAGGGACCCCGCATGACGACCGAACAAGTTGAAGGAACTCGCCTTGGAGGCACAGGTACTCCGCTGAAGCTCGTCGACGTGGTCGCACAGTCGGTCGGCTTCATGGGTCCGGTCTTCTCCATCGCATTCCTGGTCCCACTGGTCGTGGGGCTCCTGAGCGCGACCGGGAAGGGCGCGGGCGCCGCGGCGCCGCTGGCGATCCTGATTGCTGGCCTTGGCGTGCTCGCTCTCGCATGGCTTGTGAGCGCATACGCCAAGAGAATCCATGCAGCGGGGGCCCTCTATGACTACGTCACAGATGGCTTGGGCTCCAGGGTCGGGGGAGCGGCCGGTTTTGTCTACTACCTGGGCATCCTCTCGCTCGGTAGCGCCATCCTCGTCGTCCTAGCTGGGACCATTCGAGACACCCTTGAGTTGGAGTTCGGTTTCACGGGCATCCCGTTCCTTGGCTGGGCCGTGATTCTGGTGGTCATCTCCGCAGTCGCGCTCTTCTTCGGTGTCGCACTGTCAACGCGTGCCCAGTTCATCCTCGCTCTCGTGTCGATTCTCACGGTGCTTCTCTTTTCCGTCTACGTCATCATCCAGGTCGGCGGGGACAACAGTGTGTCGACCGCATTCAGCCCCTCGTCGGCCCCCGAGGGCTGGGGAGGCATCGCCTTCGGCATCGTCTATGCGATCCTTCTGTTCACCGGCTTCGAGACCGCGGCGAACCTTGGCGAGGAGACCGCGGAACCGAAGCGCGACATCCCGCGCGCCGTCATCATGTCCGTCATCGTGGTCGGGGCGTTCTACCTGATCGCTTCCTATGCGCAGGTCGCGGGCTACCACTTCGATCTCGATGCGATGGGGGCCAACGCCGGTGCGCCGCTGTTCGGCTTGGCAGCACCGGTGGAGGCGGGCGGCTATGGAGGAGTCTGGATCGCGCGCCTTCTGGAGCTCGTGGTCATCCTCGACATGCTGGCTGTCCTCATCGGTTGCTCAGTAGCCGCCTCCCGTGGCATCTTCGCGATGGCACGAGACGAGCGATTCCCCGGATTCCTCGGGAGGGTCTCCAAGCGGGGAACGCCATGGAATGCGGGCATCCTCGTACTTGTCGCCTTCGCGGTCTTTATTGCCGTGACGGAGTGGGCTCCGGATCTCTTCGCCATCGAGGGCTTCCCGCACTACTTCGCGATGTTCAGCATTGGGTCGGCCTTCGGCGGCCTGGGTCTCGCGGTGATCTACTTCCTTCTCTGCCTGGGCGCGTTGAGGGGGCTCCGTGACCACGAGCGATACGGCACTGTCGTTGTGTCGTCCGTGGTCGGCATGATCGTCACCGCGGCCGCGATCTTCGGCGCCGTGTACAAGGTTGGTGCCCCCACGATCTACGCGGCGTACGCGGTAGCCATCGTGTTCATCGTCGGCTTGATCCTCGCCTTCGTGGTCAAGGGCAAGGCACCGATCACGACCACGTACAGCGAGCTGAAGGCCAGCGAGCAGGGGCCGATGAAGCTCTAGTCGGTACTTAGCCGCGGAAGGGGCGCCCCACCTATCAAGGTCGGGCGCCCCTCCTGCTGTCCGTTCCGATGGCACCGAATCTCAGAGTTGAAGGGGCGTAACGAAGTGGCGCACGAGAACTGCGCTGGGGAGATGCGGTGACGCAGCGATTTGTCATGGATCCATCGTCGGATCGCGGGGTCTATAGCCTCTTGACGGCCTTGGTCACTCCTCGTCCGATCGCCTGGGTCTCGACCACAAGCGCCGCAGGCGTTGACAACCTTGCCCCTCACTCCTTCTACCAGATTGTCAGTACGTCGCCTCCCATCGTCATGATCAGCACGATCGGAGAGAAGGACACAGCGAGGAACGTCCGGGCGACTAGTGAGTTCGTGGTTTGCGGCGCTCCGACACGGCTCATCCGCGAGATCAACCTCACCGCCGTCGAGTTCGCAGGGGATGTGAGCGAGTTCGAGGCTGTGGGCCTGACGCGTGAGGCCAGCGAGCGCGTAGGGCCGCCTCGCGTTGCAGAATCCCCATACGCGCTGGAGTGTGTGAGCACCGAGATTCAAAGCGTGGGAAACGGGACTGTGATCTTCGGCGAAGTTGTGTACGTGGCTGTTGACATGGAGGTCGTCGACGGAGGCCGAGTTCGAATCGAACGCCTCGACCCGGTGGCCCGCCTCGGGGGCAGCCAGTGGTCGACCGTGGGCGAGATCGTCGAGCTGCCTCGAGTGGACCTGCAGCAGCATGTCGACTGCTGGAACCCACCTGTGAAACTCGTGGGGAAGGGCAGGCCACATGGGTGGGCCGACAGCGCAGTCGATACGGACTCAGCTAGAGACATCGTCGAGCACGCGGTTACGGAGCAAGTGTGAGCACCCGTAGGGCTAGAGTCTTCGCTGTCGTTCACGTGGGGACGCTGGACCAAAACGTCGTCGACGTGCGGGTTGCCGCCGACTGTGGACTGCATCGGGTCTTCCTGATCGACCATGACGCCGACGACGAGCGACTCGCGGACGCAGTCGCCGAGGTCAGGAGCAGCGTGCCTCAGATGTTGGTGGGCGTTAACGTCATCGGTTGCACCGCGCAGGAGGCCCCTCAGGAGCTGGGCCTGCAGGTTACCGTCGAGGAGTGCGAGCGCCTGTTCGCCGCCCTGCCGCCCGCCTGACGCGACTCCATACCGGGCCGTCGTTCCCGTTGCTGGGTGTGACGCCGGGGTATGGAGTCGCGGGGTGGGGCGGGGGTTACTCGCGTTCGGAGCCGGCGACGAACGCCTCGGTCTCCTCGACGCTGGTGCGGGTGAGCTTCCAGATGATGACGGCTACGACGGCGCCGACGAGGGGGGCGAGGAGGAACAGCCAGACCTGGCCCAGGGCGTCGCCGCCGGCGAACAGGGCGGGGCCGAAGGAGCGGGCGGGGTTGACGCTGGTGCCGTCCAGCGGGATGCCGACGAGGTGGACGACG
>CAIVQM010000064.1 GCA_903908025.1 uncultured bacterium | reverse complement strand
GTGGCGCTCGTGGTCGTGGCACTCGCCCTGCTGGCCGTTCCTGCCGTCCGCCGCAACATCACCGACCGGGTGCGCCCCACCTTGAAGGAAGTCATCCCGCGGCTCATCACCGTGGTGCAGCGACCGATGAAACTCGTCGAGGGCATCGGCGGCATCCTGCTGCTCAACGCAGCGTTCATCGGCGTGCTGTACGCGAGCGTCGCCGCGTTCGGCGGATCCATGAGCATCGCCGTAATCGCCGTCGTCTATCTCGCGGGTGCCACCCTTGGCCAGGCAGCACCCACCCCCGGCGGGCTCGGCGCCGTCGAGGCAGCCCTTGCCGCAGGCCTCACGGCCGGCGGGCTCGATGCCGGTCTCGCCGTCTCGGCCGTGCTGCTCTACCGACTCGTCACCTTCTGGCTGCCGACGATCCCGGGCTACTGGGCGTTCAACTGGCTGACGCGCAAGGGTGCGCTCTAATTCGCCTGGTGTCTGGCACGACGTAACCGAGTGCTTTAGTGCACACTGCGCACATGCGAAGGCCAATGATTGCAGTCCCTTTTGTCGCGTTCAGCCTGATTCTCCCGGGGGTATCGACCGCGCCGGCCCAGGCCGCACCCGCCTCGACCGTGACTCTCACCGCGCAGCAGCTGGTGGCACAGCTCCCCGTCGTCGAGCCCCTCTACGCGGGCTACCGCACCGACGAGCAGTTCATCCCCAAGGCGATTGCGAACAAGAAGGATGCCCGCGGCTGCAACCTTCGCCAACGCATGATCATCAGCCTGGCCACCGTCAAGCCCAAGGTCGGCAAGAAGTGCAGCATGAAGGCGGGCACGTGGATCCTGGGCGCCACCCAGCGCAAGGTGACGACACCCAAGGGCCTGCTTCTGTATCCGACCACGACCTACAAGACCGCGTGGGGTCAGGGCGCCTACGCCTGGACTCCGCAGCAGCGACTGGCGTGGGCCACGAACACCTCCACCGGATCGAGCGGCACTCGAGCCAAGGGCGTGACCACCCAGCAGGCAACCCTGCAGCTGACGTCCGCCCAGGAGCTGACTCAGCTGACTCAGGCGATCACCAATGCGGTCCAAGGCAACGAGCGATTCACTGAAATGGTCCGCTCCTGCCGCAGCCTCGGGGGCGGTGCGCTGGGCTGCATCTTCGACGTCTGGACAGCGCTCGTCCACGACTCGGTGGTGTACAACGAGCCCCTTCCCAGTTCCCGCACCGACGCGTGTGATGCGCTACGGGCCAGGGCAGCGAACATCACCGCATGGGGGCTGAGCGTCAGTCCCGCTGATCACGAGAGCCTGACAGCCGCCATGTCCGCCTGCCCGCCCGGCGAGCCGCTCGACCTCGTCCTCGAGTGGCCACGCCACGGCATCGCTCCGGCACTGGATGCGGCCGTCGTCCCGAGCGGTTACTCACTCAACGGCAGCGACGACCTGACGGTGGCCTTCGACGGCTACGGCACGCCGAGCACACCCGCGGTGGGCTCGGATCTGTTCGGTATCGCGGCACCCGTCGACTGGGGCGCGCCGGGCGTGCCCACGGGCTACCTCCGACTGTGGGATGCGTCGGTCTCCTGGCGCGACATCGAGAAGTCACGCGGGACGTATGACTGGTCGACCATGGACCGGACCATCGCGATGGCCGGTCAAACCGGCGCCAACGTGATGTACGTGCTGGGCAACACACCGGCCTGGGCCAATGGCGGGAAGGCGGGCAATGTCCCCCCGACGAACCTTGACGACGCCGCCAACTTCATCGGTGCCCTGTGCAAGAAGTACCAGGGCAGCATCAGGTCATACGAGGCGTGGAACGAGGGCAACCTCACCACGTTCTGGATTGGGGGCCAGTACGATCTCGCCCAGTTGACCGCGAAGGTCAAGACCGCCGTCGACAACTGCTACCCAGCATCGATGGTGCTCGCCTCGAGCACCGGGACGCGGTCCTCCAATGCCTTCGCCACCAACTACTCCCGGTATCTCGACGAGTTGCGGCTGCTGAACTGGCCGGTTGAGGGCTTCGCCGTCCACAGCTACCCGGCCGCGAACGGCACCCCGCAGGACCGCATCAACGAACTCGCCCAGTTCAAGACGATGCTGGCGGTGAAGGGCGCACCGGAACTGCCGATCTTCGACACCGAGTTGAACTACGGCCTGGCCGGCCTCGGCCAGGGTCGCGTCGTACTCGACCCGGCGACGTCGGCGGCCTATCTCTCGCAGTCATTCATCCAGTCCGTGCAGTACGGCGTCGACTCGTTGTTCTGGTTCCTGTGGACCCAGGGCGATGAGCCGAAGCTCGGCATCCAACTGCACCCGGGAACCCCAGCGACGATCCAGGCCTGGAACACCACCTACAACTGGCTCGTGGGCTCGCGGATGCAGCGGTGCACCACCTCGGGCAACCTGCAGGCTTGCCAGTTGACGGCCAAGGACGGTTCGAACTTCACCCTCCTCTGGACGACATCCGGCACCGCGGACGTCAATACGGCACCACTCGGCAAGACGATCTGCGAGTTGAGTGGGCCGTGCTACGGCACCGGTACCGGGCGCATCACCGTCGGCATCACGCCACTGCGAATCAACTGACAGCCGGCGCAGTGCAGCTGCCCGCGTGAAGTGCCACGAGTCCGGCACGATCGCCGGCCTGGAAGGTCGACGGACCGGTGGGCCGCGCGTGCGGGTACATGAGCTGCGTCGGATCGTCGATGTGGGCCAGACCCAGCACGTGTCCGAGTTCGTGCTCCAGCACTCCGCCGATCGACGTGCCGGATGTGAAGCCGGGTGCCAGCCCGTCTGTCGTGTCGATGACGATCGTGCCGACAGTGATGCGCATGTCGGGGCTAGGCCACGAACTGAAGTAGTGGCCGCCGAGTCCCAGGACCGAGCCGGTCAAGTCCGGCACGACGGACGGGTCGGCGAAGGCGACATAGATCCCCTCGCCGCGGTCGGGTACCGGGATCGGCGAGCCCCCTGCTCCCGCGACCAGTGCGGTGGTGCCCCCATCGACGAATGTCGCGCCGGTGATGGCAGCAACCCGGGCGAAGACCTCGGCCACCGTGGCAGCAGCTCCGTCGGGCAGCGTCGCCGTATTGACGAAGTAGGTGATCGGCGTGCACGGG
Organism: uncultured bacterium; assembly: GCA_903908025.1. Lineage (GTDB taxonomy): Bacteria > Actinomycetota > Actinomycetes > S36-B12 > S36-B12 > UBA10649. Next base: position 316 of record CAIVQM010000064.1, on the reverse strand, counting down.
TCCCAGTGCGCAGGGACACCGGCTCCGTCAACGGACAGGAATGCGTGCGACGTAGCGGCACCGACCGGGAGCGTGTCGGGGTTGTAGGCGGCGGGAGTTGAGGCACCCTGCCAGCGAACCGTGCCCTCGAACCGCGCAGCTGTCCGACCCGTTGTCGCCTGCTCGACCCGCATGTCGAAGTGCCCGTCACGCGTGCCACCTCGTTGGGTCGGGTCAGGGAACTGCGCCTGCCAGCCGCGATCGAGCCCGACGGAACTGCGGGCGACCCTCGTCCACCCGGCGCCCGGGTCGACCTGCACGGATATCCGGACGACCG
>CAIVQM010000063.1 GCA_903908025.1 uncultured bacterium | reverse complement strand
TGATCGCCCAGCGACAGGTCGACCGCGTGCAGGCCCATGTCGACGATGCCGTGAATCGCGGGGCCACGCTTGTGGTGGGCGGGAAGTCGCGCCCGGACATCGGCCCCTTCTTCTTCGAGCCCACGGTTCTCACCGGTGTGTCGGAGGGCATGATCCTGTGCTCGGAGGAGACATTCGGACCGGTCGTCGCGGTCTATCCGGTCGCCTCCGACGAGGAGGCCGTCGAGCAGGCCAATGACTCGCTGTATGGCCTGAATGCGGTGGTGGTGACACGTGACGCTGCTGCCGGACGCACGATTGCGGCGCGGATCCACGCAGGCACCGTCAACATCAACGAGGCGTTCGGGCCGTCATGGGGCAGTACGCGGTCGCCGATGGGCGGTATGGCCGATTCCGGTCTTGGCCGGCGCCACGGTGACGAGGGCCTGCTGAAGTACACCGAGCCCCAGACGATCGCAACCCAGAGATTCCTCGGGTTCGATGCCCAGTTCGGCATGACCGATGAGAAGTGGCTCAATACGCTGGCAGGAGCCCTTTCCGTGATGAAGAAGGTGGGGATCAAGTAGCCATGGTTGCCGGATTCGATTTCGACGTCCTGATCATCGGCTCGGGCTTTGGCGGGTCGGTCTCGGCCCTCCGCCTGGCGGAGAAGGGCTATCGGGTCGGGGTGCTGGAGGCGGGCCGGCGCTTCACAGATGCAACCCTGCCGGCGACCTCATGGCGGCTCAAGGACTTCCTGTGGGCGCCCATGCTCGGGCTGATGGGTGTCCAGCGCATCCACGTGCTGAAGGACGTCGTGGTCCTCGCGGGGGCCGGGGTCGGTGGTGGCTCGCTCGTCTACGCGAACACTCTCTACGTTCCGGGCAAGCCGTTCTTCGACGACCCGCAGTGGTGCGACATCACCGACTGGTCGGGCGAACTCGCGCCGTACTACGACCAGGCTGCTCGGATGCTGGGTGTCGTCGATAACCCCACGATGACACCGAGTGACGAGGTCATGAAGGCGGTCGCCGACGAGATGGGTGTCGGTCATACGTTCCGCCTGACTCCGGTAGGCGTGTACTTCGGCGACGGCCCGGGCGTGACACGCCCCGACCCGTTCTTCGGGGGTGCCGGGCCGGAGCGCACCGGCTGCATCGAGTGCGGCGAGTGCATGACCGGTTGCCGGCACAATGCGAAGAACACGCTGCCCAAGAACTACCTGGCGCTTGCTGAGGCTGCTGGCGCGCGCATCTATCCGATGACCACCGTCATCGGGCTGGCCGAGCGTGAAGGTGGCGGCTACACCGTCGATACGACGCGCACGGGTTCCTGGGGCCGCGGTGTGCGGACGCTTAGTGCGCAGCAGGTCATCGTCGCGGCTGGCACGTTCAACACACAGAAGCTGCTGCATCGCATGAAGGACGATGGTCGCCTGCCGAGGCTGTCGAGCGTGCTGGGACGGCTTTCGCGAACGAACTCCGAGTCGATCCTCGGCGCAGTGACCACCACGACGGCCACCGATTTCACGCAGGGTGTGGCGATCACATCGAGCTTCTATCCGGAGCCCCACACCCACGTCGAACCGGTCCGCTACGGCAAGGGCTCCAACTCGATGGGGCTGTTGCAGACCATCCTCACGGTTCCCCGAACGGGACAGAAGCGCTGGCGGACGTTTGCGTCAGAGGTCCTGCAGGATCCGCGCGACGCCCTCCGGCTGCTGAATGTGCGCAAGTGGAGCGAGCGGTCGATCATCTCCCTGGTCATGCAGACGGCGGACAACTCCCTGACCGTGATGGGCCGGCGATCGCGACTGGGCAGATGGGGCCTGACCACCCGCCTCGACGGTTCCAACCCCCCGCCCGCATACATGCCGGTTGCCCAGGACGTCGTCCGTCGACTCGCGCAGCGCATCAACGGCATCCCGGTGGGCAGCCACTTCGAGAACTTCGACGCGGCCGTCACCGCGCACTTCGTCGGCGGCTGCCCGATCGGAGCCGACGACAGCAGTGGCGTCATCGATGGCTACCACCGGGTCTATGGCTATGACGGGCTGCATATTGTCGACGGGTCGGCCATCACGGCGAACCTGGGGGTCAACCCCTCACTGACCATCACCGCACAGGCCGAGCGGGCGATGGCCCTGTGGCCCAACAGGGGGCAGGACGACCCCCGACCGCCCCTGGGCACCGAGTATCAGCGCATCGTTCCGGTGGCACCGGCCAACCCGGTCGTTCCCGAGGCCGCATCTGGCGCCCTTCGGCTGCCCATCGTCGGCATCACCTGACCGTCCTGCCGAGGGTGGTGGCCGGGTGGCCGTTAGGGTGCTGGTGATGTCTGATCCGTCCCCGCCCGCCGAATCGCAGTCCGGTGCCCGAGCGCCCCGGGCCTATCTGGGCTGGTCCGTCGCTGCGGCCATCGCCTGCTTCCTTCCCCTGGGCCTGGTGGCCATCTACTACGGATTCCGAACTAATCGGGCCCTTCTTGAGGGCCGCCTCGACGATGCGGCGCGTGCATCGCGGGTGACGCGGCGGTGGCTGATCATCACCATCGTCGTTGGCCTCTTGGTGTACCTGGCCGTCGCAGCCGTCTTCGTCCTGCTGGGGGCGTTCTCGCGGTGAGACCGATGGATAGGCTCGGCGGGTGACCTCGTCCCTCGACACCGTCCTCGTCGTCGACTTCGGCGCGCAGTACGCCCAGCTGATCGCGCGCCGAGTGCGCGAGGCCCACGTGTACTCCGAGATCGTGCCCCACACCATGTCGGTGGCCGAGATCGTGGCGCGGCGTCCTGTCGCCGTCATCCTCAGCGGGGGACCGTCGAGTGTCTACGCGCCGGGCGCCCCCTACCTCGATCCGGCCCTGTTCGACACGGGTATCCCGGTGTTCGGGATCTGCTACGGGTTCCAGGCCATGGCTCAGGCGCTCGGCGGGACCGTGGCGCGCACAGGCTTGAGCGAGTTCGGCCGGACACCCCTGCACGTCACTGATGCCGGGGCGCTGTTCGCTGACCTGCCAACCGAGTTGAACGTGTGGATGTCCCACGGCGACTCAGTGGCGAAGGCGCCGGCGGGCTTCCAGGTTGCGGCGATGTCGGAGGGTGCGCCGGTTGCGGCCTTCGTTGACGCCGAACGGCGACTCGCGGGCGTGCAGTTCCACCCCGAGGTCCTGCACAGCGAGAGTGGCCAGCAGGTCCTCGAGCACTTCCTGCATGACATCGCGGGCTGCGCGCCGTCATGGACCATGACCAGCGTCATTGACGAGCAGGTCGCCCGGATTCGCGAGCAGGTGGGCGCGGGTCGCGTGATCTGCGGGCTGTCCGGTGGCGTCGACTCAGCGGTTGCGGCGGCGATGGTCCAGCGGGCGGTCGGTGACCAGTTGACCTGCGTGTTCGTCGATCATGGACTGCTGCGCAAGGGCGAGGCCGAGCAGGTCGAGCGCGACTACGTGGCCGCTACGGGAATCAACCTCGTGGTCGTCGATGCACGCGAGCGGTTCCTGACCGCCCTCGCAGGCGTGAGCGACCCGGAGACCAAACGGAAGATCATCGGCCGCGAGTTCATCCGGGTATTCGAGGAGGCAGAGCGCTCAATCGTCGCCGACGCGGGGGAGCACGGCCAGAAGGTCGACTTCCTGGTCCAGGGCACGCTTTACCCCGACGTCGTCGAGTCGGGCGGCGGAACGGGCACGGCCAACATCAAGAGCCACCACAACGTGGGCGGGCTGCCCGACGATATGCAGTTCACTCTGGTCGAGCCGCTGCGGACACTGTTCAAGGACGAGGTCCGACAGGTGGGGCTCGATCTGGGCCTGCCGCCCGAGATCGTCTGGCGTCATCCGTTCCCGGGTCCGGGTCTCGCCATCCGCATCATCGGTGCTGTCGACGAGGAGCGCCTGGCGATCCTCCGGGAGGCCGACGCCATCGCCCGTGAGGAGCTGACGGCGTCTGGCATGGACCGCGACGTGTGGCAGTTCCCGGTCGTGCTGCTCGCCGATGTGCGTTCCGTCGGAGTGCAGGGCGATGGCCGCACCTACGGCCATCCCGTCGTGCTGCGACCGGTGTCGAGTGAGGATGCTATGACGGCCGACTGGTCGCGGCTGCCCTACGACCTGATCGCTCGGATTTCCACCCGCATCACCAACGAAGTGCGCGAGGTCAATCGCGTCACGCTCGACGTGACGTCGAAGCCGCCCGGCACCATTGAATGGGAGTGACCATGCTGTTCGTGTACAACGCTTTCCTCGTCCTGCATTTCATCGGCCTGGCCATGCTGCTCGGTGGCTTTATGGTGCAGATGACGTCGCCGGATAAGGGCGTCAACCGCACGATGCTCGAAGGTGCGCTGACGCAGCTCGTCACGGGCCTGGTCATGGTGGGCATCGCATCGTCCGGTGCGATCGACGAGAAGATGAATGATCCGGTGGTCGGGATCAAGCTGCTGATCGTCGTGGTGATCACGGTGCTCGCCTTCATCGGCAAGCGCAAGACACCGCCGCAGGTTGCCCTGTGGGCAACCATTGGTGCACTGACACTCGTCAACATCCTGGTCGCCGTCTTCGCTGGCGTCACCGCCTCCTGACTGCGTCGACCTTGAGGTTGGCGGCGTTCCGGGACTCTCAGAACGCCACCAACCTCAAGACCGACGGTTGGGTCAGGCCGTCGACACGATCATGAAGGCCTCGGCCAGCCGGCCCTCGGGCAGGCCCGCCTGCTGCGCCTGCATCCGCATCCAGCCGCCGACGCGATCGGCGAGGTCGTCCATGTGCGCTGTCTGACTCTCATGCGCGCGCAGGGCCGCGATCTTGGCCTCGAAGTTGTCGGTGATGTCGTTCCAGTAGTTCGGGGTCGGGCTGGCGAGGACCCACACCTCGGGAACACTCCATGCCTCCAGCTCCTCGTCGAGCAGCAGGCTCGTGTGCGCGAACGGGTTGCGGGCGTCGGGATAGACGGCCTGGATGGCCGCCTCGCCGGCCGCCAGATGGTCCGGGTGGGATGCCTGGATGCGGTTCCAGTTGCGGTCGGGTGACTGGATGAGCAGGCGGTCGGGACGGACCTGTCGGATGACCCGGCTGATGTCGCGTCGCAGCTCGTGGCTGACGGCGAGTTCGCCGTCGCGGTAGCCCAGGAAGCGGATGTCCGTCACTCCGACGGCGGCACCCGCGGCCCGCTGCTCGGCCTGTCGAATGGCCGGGATCTCGGATCGGGGCACATCGGGGTCGAAGCCGCCGGCGTCCCCGTTGGTGATCAGGCAGTACGACACCTCGACTCCGGCGTCGGTCCAGGCCTTGACCGTGCCGGCGGCCCCGAAGTCGACGTCGTCGGGGTGCGCCATGACGGCGAGCAGTCGTTCGATCCGACTCCCGTCACGGTTCGTCAGCAGGGGGTCGATAGGGGCGGCTTGCTCCGTGGGACTGGTCACGCGGGTCAGGGTACCGGTGCCCGCACCCCATAGAGTTCCTCCAGGGTCAGGCTGGTCGAGGGTCGGGTGCCGGAGGTGAGCAGGTGACGACGGCGAGCCAGAGGTGGACGAGCCTGCTGCGACGCGCGGACCGGCGCCTCGCCCATCGGGCCACTCGGGCAGCCTCCGCATGGGGCGGTTCACGGCCCTTCGTCTGCGCCATGACCGGCGGCTCGACGACGTGCGCGGGCAGCGTGCTGGCCTTCACCGAATACCTGCACGAGCAGGGCATCGGGGTCGTGTGGGTCTACCAGGCGGATCGCGGACAGGTGCCGAGTTGGGCCACGGCCGTGCGGGCCGGGTCGGCCCGACACCGCTATCTCGCCGCGCGGGCTCGTTGGTGGGCGACGGATGGCGTGCCCATGCGGATCGTCGATCCGGACACCAAGGGCGGCCCGTTGGAGCGGGGTCCCGACAGCCGCGTGCTGGTCTTCGTCGAGCCGACCGTCGACCGAGTGGGTGCCGACCTCGTCGACTGGCCGCTGCTCAGCCCCCGGCAACACCGCCCCCACCAACTGCCGGGAGAAGCGGGCGCTGACCTCGTCGTCGTGCCGTCACAGGAGGTAGGCGAGCGGGCTGCGCGAGCCGTCGGGATCACCTGTCCGTCGATGGTGGCCGCGCCACTCGTCGAACGACTGCCTTCCCGGGACCAGGCTCGTGCCAGGCTCGGGATTGAATCCAGCATCGGGGTGATCGGCTTCCTGCGCCTGCGAGATATGCCGTTCCCCATCGCCGAGGTGGCCGCGGAACTCCCGGGTCACGTGCTGCTGACGGTCGAAGTCGATGCCGTCCATGCGGCCAACGTTCAGGTGGCCGCTGGTCCTGCGGACGTGGTCGCTGCGTGCGACCTTCTCGTCACCGACACGAGCCCGTGGGCCCCCATCGCCGCCCGGGTGGGACGGCCGGTGGTCATCTTCGCCCCCGACCTGCGTGACCTGCTGTCGCGTGGCCCGGGCCTGTACGCGCGCTGGCCGCGGGACCTCCCCGGTCCGCATGCCGCGTCCGCCGCCGACGTGGTGCGAACTGTCCGAGAGGCCGAGTCGGCTGGCTGGTCGGTGCCGGCGGATCGCGTCGTGGGGCACGAGCGCTTCGCGGCCCTCGTCGACGAGTCCGTGGGATCGTGCGCCCGTGTCCTGCAGGCAATGCGAGGTGACCTATGACGCCGGTCGTGATCATGGCGAACTCGATCACCGAACTCGGTGGTGCCACGCGTGTTGCACATGTGCTGGCGTCCGGCCTTGCGGCCCGCGGTTATCCGGTGCACCTGGTCGGCCTCGAGACGGCCGAGGAGCCCCACGTGTTCGACCAGGACCCGGCGTACCAGCGCATCACCCTCCTCGACCGCCCGGTGCCCTCCGCTTCGGATGAGGAGCAGCGGGCCGCGGCCGATGCAGCCCTCGAACGCGGGCTGGCGGCGACCCTCGCGGGGATGGCTGCGGGAGTGATTATCACCACGCAGGTGTGGTGCAAGGAGGTGCTCGACCGGGTCCCGCACCAGGGATGGCGCGTCATCGGGCAGTACCACTCGTCGGCCGAGGCGGCCCTGCGCGGTGGCGATGCCGCGAGGTTGGAAGCGGCATACGCGGACGTCGAGTGGTTCACGCTGCTCAGCGAGGCAGACGCCCAGGTGTTCCGCGCCCGCGGACTGTCGCAGGCGATCGCGATGCCGAACCCGGTCGCCTTCTGGCCCGACGATCCCGCCGGCGGCGATGCGCGGATCATCACGTACCTCGGGCGCCTGTCGGTCGAGAAGGCGCCCGGGATCCTCGCGGATGCCTGGACCATGATCGAAGCCGCTCACCCCGACTGGCGGGTGCAGTTCGTGGGCTCGGGTCCACTCGTTGACGTGATCGTGGCCCGCGGCCTGCCCCGCCTCACGGTCCTGCCCCCGACGCCGGATCCGGCGGCCGTGCTGCACGGAAGTGGGGTCCTGGCGCTCCCCTCCCTCGTTGAGGGATTCCCGCTGGCCCTCCTCGAGGCGATGGCCTGCGGGCTGGCCGTCGTGGCGGCCGACGCCTCGGCCGGAGTGCGCGAACTGGTGGCCGACGAGGTCAGCGGCCTGCTCGCCGTGCGCGGGGACGCCGAGGACCTGGCCCGTCAGTTGGAGCGCGTGATGTCCGACGAGGTGCTGCGCCGATCCTTGGGTGACGGTGCGCGCGTTGCCGCCGAGCGCTACCGGCTTGACGTGATCCTGGAGCGGTGGGAGACCTTGATCGCGACCAGACCGTAAGGTAGGCAGGGTGGGTATCTGGCATTCGCGGGCGTCGTTGCGCCTGCTGGTCAGCCGGGACATCAACCAGAAGTACCGCAAACTGAGACTGGGCTACCTGTGGGTGATCCTCGAGCCGCTCGGCCTGTCGGTAACGATGTGGTTCGTCTTCCAGGTGCTGCTGGGTGGTCGGGAGATGGGGGAGCAGCCCTACTACCTGTTCCTCACGGTCGCGATCCTGCCGTGGTGGTGGTTCACCAGCGGCATCTCCGCATCGACACGTGCCTTCGTCGGCTACTCGCGCATTCTGCCGGCCAGTGTCCTGCCGACGGAGTTCTCGGTGGCGCGGGTGCTGCTCTCGCGGACGGTCGACTTCGTCGGCGCGTTGCCTCTCGTCGTCTTCGCCATGCTTGTGACGTGGACCTTCCCCGGGCCGGAGATCGTGTTCTTCCCGATTGCCTTCGTCCTGCAGTTCGCCTTCATGTACGGCCTGTCACTGTTCGTGGCATCCGTCTCCGCCGTTGTGCCGGACTTTGCCCGCATCGTGCGCATCCTGCTGCGCGCGGCCTTCTACCTGACGCCGGTGCTGTATTCCTTGTCGAACATCCCCCCGGGCGCGCGACCGCTGGCCGCCATCAACCCGCTGGTGGGACTGCTGAGTATGTATCGCCTGGGCTGGTGGCCCTCGGAGAACGAAGCCCTCATCACCTACGGAGTCTCCTTCGGGGTTGGTGTGGCCGTCATCATCATCGGCATCATCACGTTCAAGCGCCTCGAGCACCGCATCCTTAAGGAGGCGTAGGCCAGTGGCCCGCGTACACCTCGATCCTCATCTGGACCATCAGGTCGAGTTTGAGGCCGTCTCACTCACCGTGCTGCGTGCCCAGCGGCGCAAGGGCAGTGGCCGGGGCGATCGACTGCGGCGGATGGCGAGTGAGACCAGACGTGTTGCCCATCCCGTCATCCAGGACGTCAGCGTGGTGATCGAGCCGGGTGAGTGCGTGGGGCTCGTGGGCCGGGGACGGGACGCGGGCCTGATCGAGGTCCTGCGGCTGTCCGCGGGGACGCTCATCCCCGACGAGGGAGTCGTTCGGCGTCGGGAGGCGGTCATCCCGATCCTGCGCCGCGTCGGCCTCGTCAATGGGGGCCTGACGGTGCGGCAGAACATCTATGTGATCGGAATCCTTCTTGGGATGTCCCCGGACCAGATCACCGCCGAACTGGACTGGATCGTCGAGTCGGCGGGCCTGGCCAGGTTCCTGGATACCTACGCGCGCACCTGCCCTCCGCCGCTGCGCCGACGCATCGCATGGACGGTGGCAATGGCCACGCGCTCGCGCACCTTCGCGATCCACGGGGCGCTCATCATGGGCGACGAGCAGTACCGCGAGTTCTGCTGGTCCCATGTCGAGTCCCTGAAGGCCGACGGGGTGACGTTCCTCATCGCCGACCAGGCACCCGATGAGCTCGAGCGCTTCTGCGAGCGCGGACTCGTGTTCGAGAACGGCCGACTCATCGCCGACACCAGCATGACCGAGGCGCTGGCGATGACCGGGCGTCGCACCCGCGACAACGAGGACGACAACACCCCTGACGAGCCGGACGTTCGCGAGGACATCGACGACTGGTAGGCCCGGTCCTGCGTCGGGGTCAGGTCTCGAGCGGAATGCGCACGCCGTGCTTGCGCAGGTCGGCGACAAGCGTCGAATAGAGGGCATCGATCTGAGCGGTGGTGTCCGCATCGAACTGCGTGCGCCACCGGCCGACGTGCGCCCGCTCGACGCTGACGTTGGCGGCGAACCACTCCATCATTCCCGCATCGACGGAGATCCCGAGGAATCCGCAGATCTCCGCGAGTGTCTCCTCTCGCGTGTTCTGCACCATGTCGAGCATGTCGATGGTGAGGATGCGCCCGGGACGGCACGCGTTGACGGCCTGGTGCATACGCAGGCTGCGCTTGTGCCACTCGCGCAGGGAGTCGAGAATCTCGTTGGGTCCGAAGGTCTGCTCCACGAACGACGCGGCGACGTCGCGTCCGTCACGGATGATCGCGACGACCTGACAGTCCGGGAAGATCGGTTCGATGAGGTCGGTGACGCGCGCGTTGGCGGGCGTGCCATCGACCCAGCGTCGCCCTTCCGCCGGAGCCGCGACCTTGTCCATTACCGCCTGCACGAACTCGCGTGTGGCCTCGAGTGGCGCGGGACCGAAGCGCTCAAGGTAGCGATCGCCGAGCTCGCGCATCTCATCCTTGGTGAGCCACTTCTGCAGACCGCTGTTGTTCGGTCGCGCGAAGTTGGCGCCTTGGGAGCGCTTGATGGCATTGCGCGCGGCGGTCTTGGCCCGCATGCTGCGCGGCCAGCCCGCATTGCGGGTGCCTAGCGCGACCGCCATGCCGGGGTTGTTGGCGATGAAGCGCACCTCCTCCGGATCCGTGAGATACAGATCCGGGTGGCGGGCGAGGATCCGGCCGAGGATGGTCGAACCGCTGCGGCCGGTGCCGCCGATGAGAATGGGATTGGTGACGCTGGGCTCTGGCACGCGACGACCTTACAGCAGCAGGGTTTCCCGTCTCGGCTCGCCGCGGACGGGGTCCGGGCGATGCACGCCTGTGTAGGATCGCAGGTGTGGTCTTGATCTCCGTCATCGTGCCCGCATACGGAGTTCAGGCCTACATTCGGGAGTGCCTGCAATCGGTTCTCGAGCAGGATTTCGCCGATGTGGAGATCATCGCCGTCGACGACTGCTCGCCCGACCTGAGCGGCCAGATCATCGACGAGGTCGCCGCCGCTGATCCGCGCGTCCGTCCGCTGCATCTGACCGAGAACGCCGGACTCGGCGGGGCTCGCAACGCTGGGGTCGAAGCAGCCACCGGACGCTACGTGCTCTTTCTCGACGGCGACGACACCCTCGCCCCCGGCTCGCTCTCGGCGATCGCCGACCGACTCGACTACGGCGACGATCCGCAACTGCTGATCTACAACTACGCGCGCGTGTGGTGGGACGGCCGGCGCGCGGTCAGCTGGGCAGATGAGGTGCTGGCCAGCCTGTCGGCGTCCGTCTTCGTGCCGCGCGAGCATCCGCGGCTGTTCAACCTGCTGCCGATTGCGTGCAACAAGGTGTACCGGCGCGACTTCCTGCAGGAACTCGGGCTGAGGTTCCCGACCGGTTACTACGAAGACATCGCGTTCACGTACACCGTCCTGCTGGAGGCCGAGACAGCCGTCTCCTTGAACCGAGTGGTGCTGCTGTACCGCCAGCGCCGTGCGGGCAGCATCCTGGGTAGCGCGAGCCCGCGGCACTTCGACGTCTTCGGGCGCTACGACGAGGTGTTCGCGGAGCTCGACCGCCGCAGTGTCGCCCTGCCATTGCGCAAGCACATCTACGACATCATGGTGAACCACTACGTCACGATCTTGCGCCACGCGGAGCGGCTTGCTCCGGCGGACAAGCCCCGCTTCTACGCCGAGGCCCGTGACTCGGCGGGGCGCCATGCTCGGGACTGGTCGTCGGTCCCGAAGCAGAACGCGGCCAGCAACCTGCGCGCGCACCTGTTCCTCGATCGCTCCTACCGGGCATTCACCCTGTACAACCGCGTCGATGCGGCGCGCAAGAGCCTGCGTCGCACCGCGGGCCGGGTGTACTGGCCGACGCGACGTGCCGTGCGCCGCGTGCGTGCGGTCGGCCGGATCTACTACCCGTTTGCGCGGATGCGGCCCATCGATCCGAACCTCGTGGTGTTCTCGGAGTACTGGGGGACCGGTTTCGGGTGCAACCCCCGGGCGCTGTTCGAGCGCCTCGCCGATGTCGCTCCCTCGCTCAAGGCGGTGTGGATCATCTCACCGGAGAAGGCCGCGCACCTACCCCCCGGCACCGCGCATGTCTCGCCGGACAGCTGGCGGCGGTATGCCATCTTCGCGCGGGCGACGTACTTCGTTAACAACGTCAACTTCCCCGGCCCGGTCGTCAAGCGCCCGGGTCAGGTGCACATCCAGACCATGCATGGCACCCCGCTGAAGCACTGCGGCCTCGACGTGATGCGCAGTTCGGTGGCGAGCACGGCCGTGGACCCTGTGCGGCAGCCCAAGCGCAGCGAGGGCCGCGTCGTGGCCAGTGACGAGGCGCAGTCCCTCAGGGAGTTCGAGAACCTCCTGCGGCGCAGCGATCGTTGGGACGTCGCCCTGAGTTCCAACGCCTACTCGACGGAGATGTGGTCACACGCGTACCCGTGTCGCTACCGGTGGCTGGAGTTCGGCTATCCACGCAACGATGCCCTTGTCAACGCGACGCCCGACGAGATAGCCGCTGCTCGCGATCTGCTCGGCGTGCCATCGGGAGCAACGGCGATCCTGTATGCCCCGACCGTCCGCGAGGCAGTGGGGGACACGTCCATGCGCATCGACATCAGCGCACTCCTCGAGCAACTCCCGAGCGACACCGTCTTCATCGTGCGGGCACACCACACGGCGACCGAGGGCAAGGCGATGCGGGCGCTGATGGAGTCGGGCCGGGTGATCGACGGCTCGAAGGTGCCGTGGATCGTTCCGTGCTACCTGGCAGCCGACGTCCTGCTTACCGACTACTCGTCTGTGATGTTCGACTACGCGCTGCTTGATCGGCCCATCGTTATCTACGCAGACGACTGGTTCTCCTACCTGGAGACTCGCGGTGCGTACTTCGATCTGCTCGCCACGCCGCCAGGCCTCGTCGCTCGGAATCCGCGGCGGCTCGCGGAGGTGCTGACCGGGCGCGAATACCACGGGGACGAGTCTGCTCGACTGCGGGCCGACTTCCGGGCGCGCTTCTGCACCTACGACGACGGTCAGGCCGCCGAGCGGATCATCCGCTCGGTGATGATGCCGAACTGACGATCGGCGCGAGGCTGTCCGCGACGCGGCACGAGGGTCCGGCGCACGCCGACAGGGCGTCGAGCTGGGCGGCGAGTTGCATGACGACCGCCGGATCCGCGGACGCGATGGTGTTGTCCATCTCGGATGGATCCGAACGCAGGTCGTAGAGGGCGGTGCCCTTCGTCCCGTACGAGACGTAGAGGTAGTCCTCCGTGCGCAGCGCCTGATAGGCCGGCGCCTCGAAGTCGGAGTAGTCCGGGTCGCCGGGTCGGGTGGCCGTCAGGCTCTCGGTGAGAACCCCGGTGCGCCACGGCGTCCTCGCGGTAAGGGGTGTGCTTGCCGGACGGCATGCGGTGGGTGCCGAGGTGATAGCCGTTGTCCGAGGTGACGATCACGAGGGTGTCGTCCGCGTGCCCCGTCGTGCGCAACTGGCTCATGATCGCGTCGAAGGAGTCCGCCAGCGTCTCTCCGGACTCCAGCCGTCGCGTCCACATCTGGTCGAGGTTTGCCAGTCGCTTGGGCCCCATCTGCGGCAGCGAGCTCAGCCAGGCCGGTTCGCCGGCGCCACGGGCGTTGAACGACGGACTGATGGGGGCTCTGCTGCCCGCGCGTGACCCGATGTTGCGCAGTGCCGCGGGGGCGGGCGTATGCGGCAGGTACGAGGCGAACTCGAGGAAGAAGGGCTCCGTCGCGGTCGCGAGCCAGGCGTTCGTGTCGGCCGTCAGGACGTCGTCGAGGAAGTTGGTGCGGCCGCCGTTGTGCTGGGTGAGGACTCCGTCGGTGCTCAGCACGTAGCCGTATCCGTCGTACGGCGAGCCGCCACCGCGCACGGTGGTGACGAAGTGGTCCCAGGCCGGGGGGACAAACGAAGGGTCGAGCTTCCGGCCGGGGAAGCCGTTGAGGTACTTGCCCACGTGTGCCGTGGTGACCCCGGCCGCGCTGAGCCAGGTCGGCAGGCAGTCCTGCTGGTGCTTCAGTCGGTAGAACGTCTCCCAGCCGCCGCCGGTCTCCGGCACGTTGGAGACCACCTTGTGGTTGTGCACGTACTGGCCCAGTGTGAAGGACGTTCGTGAGGGACAGCACAGCGACTCGGTCACCACGAAGTTCGTCAGGGTGGTCCCGGCATCCTTCAGAGCCGCCAGTCGGGGGACCTGATCGAACAGCGCCCAGTCGAGGTCGTCGGCGAGTAGTAGGACGACATTGCGGATCTGCCCGTTGCCCGAGGCGGCCTCGGATGGCGCGGGCGTCGTCGACGGCGTGGCCGGGGCGCCGGACAGCGGATCCACGACCGCGGTGAGGGAGGTTGGTGATGCGGTGGCGGCCTCGCCGGGGTTGGCGCGTGCGACGGGTGAGGACTGCACGGCTATCCCCAGAACAGCCATGACGATGATCACGCTGATGCCCGCTGCTAGCGACGTGGCTATCGCTACGTCGCGGCGGCGCGGGCGTGAGTCGGGCAAAAAGACTCCAGAAGTTGTTGACGGGGGTGCCGTCGGCGCCCCTATGAGGTTACACCACGCGCTGCGGGCGGCTGGGAGCTCCGATGGCGGCTGTTGACGCGGGGAGGCCGCACGTGCCGCGCTGCTATTCTGCGTCGATGAGTTCGACGTCGGGGACCCCGCGTCTTGGCATGACCCCCGGGTCGATGCTGCTGCACATCGGCGTGCACAAGACCGGCACGACCGCGGTCCAGACCGCACTCGCGAACAGCCGCGATGTCCTCGGCACCTGGGACGTGAGATACCCCGGCCGATCCATGGCACACCGCGACGTCGCATCCTCGGTCATGGGCCGACCGTTGGGGTGGCGCACGGACGGTGCCCGACCCCCCGACCCGGCACTGTGGAACCGCACCGTGAAGCAGGCCCACGAGTACGCCGGGACGACGGTGATCTCGAGCGAGTTCTTCGCCGAGTCCGCCGACGATGTGGTCCGGCGCATCGCGGACGACGTGACGACTGAGCGACTGCAGGTCGTGGTGACGCTGCGCAACCTCGGGCGGATCCTGCCATCGGCATGGCAGCAGAACCTCAAGTCCGGATTCGAGACGCCGTACCTGCCGTGGCTGCAGCGAATGCTGTTCCAGGACGACGAGGCCACGCGCAACACGATCTTCTGGCGGCGGCACCGGCACGACCACCTCGTGGAGAGGTGGGCCGGCATCGTGGGTGCCGATCGCGTCACCGTCGTCGTGGTCGACGACCGCCAACGTGAGGGCATCTTCCACAACTTCGAGGACCTCCTGGGCCTGCCCCGCGACACCCTCTACGACCGGCGAGGCGAGGTCTCGAACCGGTCGATGACCCTGGCCGAGGCCGCCTTCCTGCGTCGCCTGAATGTCGCCGTCGGCGGTTCCGAAGGTTGGCGTGCCTACCCGAACCGCGTGCAGGCCGCGATGATCAAGGCCCTGGTCGAGGGACGCGCGCCCGACCCGGACGAGGCCCGGCTCCAGACGCCTCAATGGGCGATGGACCGGGCAGCGGAGATTGCTGGCGAGATGGTGACGCGCATCGAGGTGTCCGGCGTGCGGGTGGTGGGTGATCCGGCGGTGCTGCGTGAGTTGATGACGGGGCCGCAGGACGCGACCGACGACGCGGCCGAGCTCCCGGTCGACGGGGCGATCGCGGCGATGCTGGGCGCCCTGCAGGGCAGCCAGCCTTCGGGTCGGACGACGCGGCCGGTGCCATCGTGGGCACGCTGGGCGCGGTCCTGGGTGGGTGGCTCGCGGGCTTAGCCTTCGATGGCCGTTTTGCCCGCTTTATCGGTAGATTCCCACGCGGCGCAGTCGCCACACCCGTCACTTCCGTGACAGAGTAGGCCCGTGCTTCCCCACCGGCACGGGCACCGTGCCTCGACTTCGCGCGTCCGCGCGCGGTCGAGCAGCCGTGCCCTGATCGGGCTGGTCAGCCTCTCCCTGATTGCGGGTGTGGCGCTGGCGCTGCCGATGAGCGCGGATGCCCGGACTGGGGCCGACGCCTGGCAGCCGTCGACGTGGACAGGCGAGGCCGCTGGGCCCCCCGTCCCCGGCACCGGCCTGCCACCGGCAGCCGTGCCCGCGATCGCGCAGCCGCTGCCCGAGGGCTACGACGTCTCGCCGACCTATGAGGGCCAGGGCCAGTGCGACCCGACCCCGAAGGCCGGCACCCAGAAGCTCGCCGACCTGATCAAGGCGACATATGGTGCCGACCAGACGGTCTGGATCCCGCGGGCGTGCGATATCGGCGGCCAGAGCGAGCACAAGGAGGGCCGGGCCCTCGACTGGATGACGAGCGTCCGCGGCCCCCAATCACGAGCCAATGCCGAGACCTTCCTCGCGTGGCTGCTCGGCCCGGACCAGTTCGGGGTCCCCTACGGCAATGCCATGCGGCTGGGCGTCATGTACATCGGCTGGAACGACCGGATCTGGCGCGGTTACGACATCAAGCGCGGCTGGACGGAACTCAAGGGCTGCTTCGCGACTCCCTCGGAGGGCATGGACACAACGTGCCACCGCAATCACATCCATATCTCGTTCACCTGGGACGGGGCGAGCGGCCGCACCTCCTTCTGGGATGGCACCGCGATGGACGGTCCCTACTGCAAGCCGGCGCGCAGCGGTGCGAGCACGCCAGAAGGTGGCCGCGCGGCCGACGTGATCGCGATCGCTCCGGTGCATGTGCTGGGCACCCGCAAGGCCGTGGGCGTTCCCGAGCGGTGCCGAATCCAGCAGGACCGTTGGAGCGGCGACAGTCATCGTGTCTATGCCAAGGTCACCGGCCAGGGCGGCATCCCGGAGACGGGCGTCGCCGCGGTCGCCGTACAGGTCACAGCGATGGGCTCGAATGCCCCAGCCAATGTGCGCATCTGGGCACCCGGCCAGTCGAAGAGCCAGATCGTCGCCAAGGTGCCCATGAACATGGATGCCAGCGGCACTGCCATCGTTCCGGTCGCGTCCGACGGCACGATCGCCCTCGCGACGTCAGCGGGAGCGACGGACCTGTCGGTCGATGTGGTGGGCTACTACCCGCCAGGCGATGTCCCTAACACCACCGATGCCATCCCCGGTGCGGCCATGCCGATGGGCGACGAGCCACCGCCGGTCGCTGCGGCCCCTGCTCCTGCTCCTGCGCCAGCGCCCGCCCCGGCGCCCAGCGGCACCTTCAAGCCGGACCCGGTGGACGAGTTCATCTCCATCGGCTCCGATGTGGGATACGAGTCGTCTGCTCAGGGCGCCCTCCAACCGGGCGAGGCGCGCGTCGTTGGCCTTGCCGGCGTGCCGGGCGAAGCCACGTCGGCGCTGGTGCTCATCACGACCCGCGAAGCGACCAAGCGCGGGAACCTGCGGATCGGGGTAAGCGACAAGGACGCCACGGCGACGTTCGCATTCCCCAAGCGTGGCGTGCGGTCGGCCGTGATGGTCGTGCCGATGGCCGGTGGGCAGGTCACCTTCATCACGTCGAAGAGGGCGGCCGTCCAGTTGCGAGTCGAAGTCCTCGGGTATGCGCTGAATGCCAAGGCCATCAAGGTTCATAGTGCTCCGGCGACCCGCATCGTGAAGGCGAAGCTGGATGCTACGGCGCCGTTGGTGATCGGTCCCGTGACGGGGCTGGCCGGTCTGCCCCGCAGGGGCAGGAAGGTCTCTGGTGTGATCCTGCGGGTCGAGTCGAAGGGGCTGGGTGCAGACGCGGGCAACCTGAAGATCTACGGACTCGACGGCACCGCCCCCGGTACCCGTTCGGCATCGATCGTGCCGGGAAAGCGCTACACGAGCCTGGTCGTTGCCGAGGTCGGCACGGACGGCAAGATCGTCGTTGCGGCATCCGCGCCCGCCAGGGCGCGGGTGAGCATCGTGGGCTGGATCCACCGCTAGTCGAGCGGCACGCGCGGGGACCTGTCATCCCGGCTGCCTAGGATGCTGGGGTGAGCGACGCCCAGATGACTTTCGACGTGGGCACCTCCCCAGCGATCGGCCGGCTCGTCGACGATCTCAACCCGTCGCAGCGGGCAGCCGTTGAGCACCGTGGCGGACCCCTGCTGATTGTGGCCGGAGCGGGCTCGGGCAAGACCCGCGTACTGACCCGACGTGTTGCGCATCTGCTGGCCACGGGCGATGCCCAGCCCGGTCAGATCCTCGCGATCACGTTCACCAACAAGGCCGCCGGCGAGATGAAGGAGCGGGTCTCCGAGCTCGTCGGGTCCCGGGCGCGAGCGATGTGGGTCTCGACATTCCACAGCGCATGCGTGCGCATCCTGCGCAGTGAATCATCGCGGCTGGATGTCAGTAGCACGTTCACGATCTACGACCAGGCCGACTCCCTGCGACTGATGTCGATGGTCATCCGCGATCTAAGCCTGGATCCGAAGAAGTTCACTCCCCGGTCCTTCCTCGGCCAGGTATCGAACCTGAAGAACGAGCTCATCGACCATGAGACGTACTCCAGCCGGACGGCCAATCACATGGAGGAGCTCCTTGCCGAGGCCTATGGCGAGTACCAGCGTCGGCTGCGGCGGGCGAACGCGTTCGACTTCGACGACCTGATCTCCAGCACGGTCGCGGTCCTGCAGCTCTTTCCGGATGTCGCTGAGCACTACCGCCGTCGCTTCCGTCATGTGATGGTCGACGAGTATCAGGACACCAACCACGCGCAGTACATCCTGATCAAGGAGCTGGTCGGCACGGCAACGCCCGACCTGCCGCCGGGGCAGTTGTGCGTCGTCGGCGACGCAGACCAGTCGATCTATGCCTTCCGCGGTGCGACGATCCGCAACATCGAGGAGTTCGAGCGCGACTATCCCAACGCCACGACGATCATGCTCGAGCAGAACTACAGGTCCACGCAGACCATCCTGACGGCCGCGAACGCGGTTATCGCCCGCAATGCGAGCCGGCGGGAGAAGAAGCTCTGGACGGATGCCGGCCCGGGCAAGCCGATCGTTGCCTACGTCGCTGACGACGAGCACGACGAGGCTTCGTTCATTGCCAACGAGATCGACCGGCTCGGCGACGACGAGGGCTTCAAGCCGTCTGATGTCGCCGTCTTCTACCGCACCAACGCGCAGTCACGTTCGGTGGAGGAGATCTTCATCCGCGTGGGCCTGCCGTACCGCGTCGTCGGAGGCACCCGCTTCTACGAGCGCCGTGAGGTCCGGGATGCGATCGCCTATCTGCGGGCGCTGGCCAACCCCGCCGACGAGGTGTCACTGCGCCGGGTCATGAACACTCCCAAGCGGGGGATCGGCGATCGAGCCGAGGCGATGGTCGAGGCCTTCGGTCAGCGTGAGCGCATCGGCTTCGCCGAGGCACTCGAACGGGCGGCCGAGGCGCCGGGTATCGCGACGCGGTCACTCACGAGCATTCAGGGGTTCGTGGCGCTGATGGCCGACCTCCGCACGATCGTCGAGTCCGGGGCTGATCCGGCCACCGTGCTGCAGGCGGTCCTGGAGCAGAGTGGCTACTTGGCGGAGCTGCAGTCATCGACCGACCCGCAGGACGAGACCCGGATCGAGAACCTCGCCGAACTGGAGTCCGTCGCGCAGGAGTTCGCCACTGAGAACCCCGAGGGGTCGCTCACCGACTTCCTCGAGCGGGTCTCGCTCGTTGCCGACTCTGACGACATCCCCGATGGCGACGACACCGGTGGTGTCGTCACGCTCATGACACTGCACACGGCGAAGGGGCTGGAGTTCCCCGTCGTGTTCCTCACCGGGATGGAGGACGGCGTCTTCCCGCACATGCGCTCGCTGGGTGACTCGCGCGAACTGGAGGAGGAGCGTCGGCTGGCATACGTGGGCATCACGCGGGCCCGGCAGCGCCTGTACGTGACCCGGTCGATGCTGCGTTCCGCCTGGGGTACGCCCGCGTTCAATCCGCCGTCCCGGTTCCTCGAGGAGATCCCCGATGAGGTGGTCGAGTGGCGTCGGGAGGAGCCGGTGGGCCGCAGTCCGCTGTCGGGCGGCTATGGCTCGTCGCCGAGCAGCAGCAGCGCGGCTCTGCGCCTCGGTGATCGGATCGTCAGCACCGGACCGGTGATGTCACTCGCTGCCGGCGAACGGGTCACCCACCAGAAGTTCGGGCTGGGCACGGTCATCTCGACGTCCGGATCGGGCGACAAGACCGAGGCGACCATCGACTTCGGCTCGGCCGGCGTCAAGCGGCTGCTGCTGCGGTACGCCCCCGTCGAGAAGCTCTAGCTCCGCTGAGTCGAACCGGATGGTCGTCAAACCACCTCGATATCGCGGGTTTCACGACCATCCGGTTCGACTCGACGGCTGGGCCACGCGGGAGTGCTGTCGATCGACGTCACCCCGGACGACAGCAGCGAGCCATCGTGGTCGAGTTGGGCGAGCGCCATCGAGATCTCGTTCACTACCCGTCGGTCGACGGGAAGGGACATATGGCCGATCCCGCGGATGAACACGTTGCGGGCTCGAAGATCGGGGTGCAGGATGCGGGCATTTCGCTGTGGGAGCACGAGTTGGTCGAGGTCTGACCAGATGGCGATGAACCGCGTGCGGCAGCCGGGGGCAGGCTCGGCGAGCTCGCGAATGATGTCGCTATTGGTGCGCATCTGACGGATCACCGGCCAGGGCACGAACTGGGCGGGCACGCTGCCGGAGTGCGGGGTGCCGAGAGTGCAGACGGTGTGGACATGTGCATCGCCACCGAGGCGCTGGACGTAGTAGCGCGCGATGAGTCCGCCCATCGAATGTCCGATGATGTGGACGCGCTCGTAGCCGGTCTGCTCGCAGACCTCCTCGATCAGGATCCCGAGGCGTTGTGCCACATCGGTGATGTCGTCAGTGAAGGGTGAGTAGTTCAGGGCGTAGGTACGGCCGAAACCACGACGGCGCAGTGACCGGCGGAGCAGCGTGAAGATGCTGCGATTGTCGATGACTCCGTGCACCAGGATGATCGGCGTTCCCGCCGCCTCGACATCACCGATGATCAGGCCACGCTGGGCCGGAGACAGGTGAGAGACCCCCATGTGCGAGGCCTCGTCGAGCCGATCCTCAAGGAGCCCCCACGGGTACAGCGCGAGGTGGAGGCTGACCCACACTCCCTCGACGGCGACCCCGAGGATGCCCGCTGGCGACATCAGCGCCTTGGCTCCTGCCGGCACGGCCGAGAGGAGGTCCATCAGTAGCCCAGCGAGAAGCCTGCGCCCAGATCCTCGGGGCGGTAGGTGCGGAAGGCGATATGGGTCTCGGTGGTGACGATCCCAGGGATGACGCCGATCCCGTCGGTGACGACCCCAGGGACGGCGTCGATGTCAGCGACCTCGAGGATCGCCACGATGTCGAGTTGGCCCGTCACCGAGTAGACGACGCGCACATTGGGCAGCCGGGCGATCTCGGAGCCGACCTCGTTGACCTTGTTCGGATCAACGGTGATGAAGCACAGCGCGGTCACCATGGAGCAACTCTAGGCCCGGCTCGCGCGATGAGCGGTGGCGAACGAGACAACCTGCTCGCCTAACGTGTGCAGTTGCCGGGCAACGGCCGCGTCCGTGCCGGCGGTGTCTTCGCCGATGAGGCCGGCGGAGTCGTTGATGGCAACGCCGAGTGGGGCCGGCCAGCCGCGCAGTGCGTGCACGACCTGCCGCAACTGGTTGAGGGTCCCGACGGCGGTCTGCCAGCCGTGGGCCACGGCGATGAGCCCGACGGCCCGATCCTCGAGGTAGGGCCGATCGTCGTAGCGCAGGTCCTCGGCGTAGTCGAGGGCGTTCTTCACCATCCCGCTGATGGAGCCGTGGTACCCGGGGCTGGCGATGAGGACGCCGTCGGATGCGCGGAAGGCGGCGACGAGCTCCGAAGTCGCGGGCGTTCGCTCCTTCGACTCCGTGTCGTAGATCGGGAGCATGAGCGTGCGACCCGTGACGAATGTGACCTCAGCTCCGGCGGCCGTAGCGGCCTCGGCGGCTATCCGCAGGGCACGCTCGGACGCGGCCATCGGCGTGGTGCTTCCGCCGATGGCGAGGATTCGCAGCGGGGCAGGTGGCGGGGTCACGCCACAGAGTCTTGCATCCGGCTCGCGCGGTAGTGTGCGTGCCGTCGGGTGTGGTGGCACGCACGGTCCACCGCACATCCTCACGTCACATCCTCAAGGAGGACGGTCATGTCGGCACCGATTCGCGTTGTCGTGGCCAAACCGGGCCTCGACGGCCACGATCGTGGAGCCAAGGTGGTAGCCCGGGCCCTGCGCGATGCGGGCATCGAAGTGGTCTACACCGGACTGCACCAGACGCCGGCCCAGATCGTTGATACCGCCATCCAGGAGGACGCCGACATCATCGGGCTGTCCGTTCTCTCCGGTGCCCACCTGACCCTTTTCGCCGAGGTCATGGCCCTGCTGACGGCCAAGGACGCCACCGACATCGTGGTCTTCGGCGGGGGGATCATCCCCGACGACGACATCCCTCTCCTTGAGGATATGGGCGTGGCAAAGATCTTCACCCCGGGAACGACAACCCACGAGATCGTTCAGTGGGTCCAAGATCACATCGCTCGGCCGTGACTGCGGACAGGCAGGCTCGGTAGGCTCGCGTGAAACCTGTTGCTTGGATGTCCTAGTACTTAGTGGTTGATCAGAGGAGCAGTCGTGGATCTGTACGAGTACCAGGCCAAGCACCTGTTCGGGAAGCACGGTGTCCCGGTTACGGCTGGCGAGGTCTGCACGACTCCTGATGCGGCGCATGAGGCGACCCGCAAGATCGGGTCGGCAGTTGTCGTCAAGGCCCAGGTCAAGGTGGGTGGCCGCGGCAAGGCCGGCGGGGTCAAGCTCGCGACCGATCCGATGGACGCCAAGGGCAAGGCCACCGGCATCCTCGGCATGGACATCAAGGGTCACACGGTCTACAAGGTGCTGGTCACCGAGGCGAGCGACATCGCCGAGGAGTACTACGTGTCCTTCCTGCTTGACCGAGCCAACCGCTCGTTCCTGGCGATGGCGAGTGTTGCGGGCGGCGTCGACATCGAGGAGGTCGCGGCGACACGCCCCGATGAGCTGGCGATGATCCGCGTAGATGCGCTCGAGGGCTGCACGCCGGAGAAGGCGCGCGAGATCGTCGAGGCAGCGGGCTTCCCGGAGGCGACCCGGGCCCAGATCGAGGAGATCCTGCAGAAGCTCTGGCGCGTGCTGGTCGAGGAGGACGCCACGCTGGTGGAGGTCAACCCGCTGGTGCTGACCCCCACGGGCACGGTTCTCGCGCTGGACGGGAAGGTCACGCTCGACGACAACGCGCACTACCGGCACGCATCGCATGCCGACTTCGTCGACCGCGACAACACCGACCCGATCGAGCTGCGCGCCAAGGAGTTCGACCTCAACTACGTCAAGCTCGAGGGCGAGGTCGGGATTGTGGGCAACGGTGCCGGACTGGTGATGAGCACGCTGGACGTGGTTGCCTACGCAGGCGAGGAGTTCGGCGGCATCAGGCCCGCGAACTTCCTCGACATCGGCGGCGGCGCCAGCGCGGACGTGATGGCCAACGGACTCGACATCGTGCTCAACGACCCTGAGGTCGAAGCAGTATTCGTGAACGTCTTCGGTGGCATCACATCTTGCGATGCTGTTGCCAACGGCATCATTCAGGCGATGGCGATGCTCGAGGCGAAGGGCGAGCCGGTCACGAAGCCACTCGTCTGCCGCATCGATGGCAACAACGCCGTGGAGGGCCGTCGGATCCTCGCGGACGCGAACCACGAACTCATCGAGCTTGTTGACACCATGGATGGCGCAGCGCGACGGGTGGCCGAACTGGCCGCCCAGCGCAAGGCCGGGAAGCAGGGCTAGTCGCTATGGCAATCTGGTTGGACGAGAGCAGTCGCATCCTGGTGCAGGGCATGACCGGGTCAGAGGGCACCAAGCACACGCGGCTCATGGCCAAGAGTGGAGCCCAGATTGTCGCGGGCGTGACGCCGGGCAAGGCGGGCCAGGACGTCGACGGCATCCCGATCTTCAATGACGTTGCTGCCGCGATGGCGGACACGGGCGCGAATGTCTCGGTCGTCTTCGTGCCGCCGCGTTTTGCGAAGGCTGCCGTCATCGAGGCCATCGACGCGGAGATCGCACTCTGCGTCGTCATTACCGAGGGCATCCCCGTGCACGACACGGCGGACTTCTTCCAGTACTCGGTCAACTCCGGTGCCACGCGGATCATCGGGCCGAACTGCCCGGGCATCATCAGCCCCGGCAAGTCGAATGCGGGCATCATCCCGGCGAGCATCACAACCGCGGGCCGTATCGGCCTGGTGTCGAAGTCGGGCACGCTGACCTACCAGATGATGTACGAGCTCCGCGATCTCGGCTTCTCCAGCTGCGTCGGCATCGGTGGCGATCCGATCATCGGCACGACGCACATCGACGCCCTCGCGGCGTTCCAGGACGATCCCGAGACCGATGCCATCGTCATGATCGGCGAGATCGGCGGCGACGCCGAAGAGCGCGCTGCGGCCTTCATCAAGGACAACGTCACCAAGCCGGTCGTCGGCTACGTCGCGGGCTTCACCGCCCCCGAGGGCAAGACCATGGGTCACGCCGGCGCGATCGTGTCCGGCTCCGCCGGCACGGCGGCCGCCAAGCAGGAGGCGCTCGAGGCGGTTGGCGTCAAGGTCGGCAAGACGCCGTCCGCGACGGCCAACCTCATGCGGGAGATCATGTCCTCGCTCTGAGGTGACCCCGCCCTTCGAGGGCGGTCTGGAGACAATGGGCAACATGCCGGAGACGTGGACACCGCTCGTCCTGGTCATCGTCATCACGGCCGTCTTCCTCTACGGATTCTCCAAGACGGCCATGCCGGTTGCGGGAGTCCTCGCGGGGCCGTTGCTGGCCGCGACTCTGGGCGCGACCGTTGCGTCCGGACTCATGGTGCCCCTGCTCGTGCTCGGCGACCTCTTCGCCCTTGCTCGCTATCGGCAGCATGCGGACTGGGGACTGATCCGACGGCTCGTGCCCGGCGTGCTTCTCGGGTTTGCCGTCACTGCCGTGCTCTTCCGGCTACTCCCGGTGTCGGTTCTCGGCCGCATCATCGGGGTGCTCATCCTGGCCTCGCTTGCGCTTGAGATGTGGCGTCGGCGAGCCGAGGGTGACAACCACCGCGATCTCGAGCCGATGACGTCCAAGGCCGGGATCGCCTTCTTCGGCACGCTGGCGGGAATGACCACCATGGCCGCCAATGCTGGCGGCACCGCCATGACCCTGTATCTCGTCAAGATGCGCGTCTCGATGCTCGCCTTCATGGGGACATCAGCGTGGTTCTTCTTCGTCCTGAACCTCATCAAGATCCCGATCATCGGGGGACTGGGGTTCATCACGCGGGACACGCTGGTGACCGACCTGTGGCTCGCGCCGGTGCTGGTGGTGGGGGTCTTTGTCGGCATCGCGGTGTTCAAGCGGATGAACGAGCGGGTTTTCACGGCGGTTGCACTGGGCCTGAGCGGCGTGGCAGCGCTCTGGCTGATCATCCACGGCTGACCGCTCCCGACTGGAAGACTCCGGCCATGACGGTGCTCAGTGGCGATGCGCTCGCCGACAAGGTCGTTCTCATCAGTGGCGGCACGCAGGGGATCGGGGCGGCAGCTGCGCGGACTGCAGCCGCATGTGGCGCGGCTGCTGTCGTTGTCACGGGTCGGCGTCCGGACGTGGCCGAGGCGATCGTCGATGAACTTGACGCTCTTGGCACGGAGCCGCTGTTCGTGCGCGCCGATGTGGCGGATGTCGAGCAGGCGATCGAGTCGGTGCTCGCCACCATCGATGCGTTCGGCCGGGTCGACTGCGTCGTGAATGCGGCAGGCTTCACCGAGCGCGGGTCACTGCTCGACACCACTCCGGAGATGTTCGAGACGCACATCGCGGTGAACCTGCGTGCGCCGTTCTTCATCATGCAGACGGCGGTGCGCGACATGCTGGCGCGCTCGGCCACCGGCACCATCGTCAATGTCGGAAGCATCTCCCAGCATGCTGGCACGTCCTATCTGGCCCCCTATGTCGCAGCGAAGGGCGGGCTGGCCACGCTGACCCGCAACGTCGCGCACGCGCATCGCGCCGATCGCATTCGGGTCAACTGCCTCAATATCGGCTGGACGGCCACCGAGGGTGAGGACGTCGTGCAACGACGCTTCCACGGCGCTGTCGATGGCTGGCTCGACGAGGCGGGCCGGGACATGCCCGCGGGTCGGCTCGGGGATCCGGGCGAGATCGCCGACATGATCGCCTACCTGCTGTCCGATGGCTCGGGTGTGGTCACGGGGTCGGTCATCGACTGGGACCAGACGGTCATCGGCGGCCAGGGGTAGTTCGGTGATGTCGCGCCCTGCTCGCGTGGCGGTCACCGTGGCGGCGGCTCGGAACTGAGATTCTGGGCGGGTGACCGCCCCAACCCTGCCGCCGACGGCGCCTGAGCGCACGCGTCCGGTGGCCCGGCCGACCGTGGCCGGACGCATTGCCGGCGCCTTCCAGGGCGTGCGAACCAGACTGAGACGGGTAGGAAGCGGCCGCGCCAGGGCGCCCGGCCTCGTGGGGCCGATCGCGGCTCTGTGGGCGGCGGCCGTCGGCTTCGCGATCGCGGCGGTTCCGATGCTCATTGTCTGGATGGCCACCCCCTCGTCCGGGCTGACCTGGATCGAGTCACTACGGGTGGCCGGCCTGCTGTGGGCCATCGCTCACGGCGCACCGGTCGTCATCGCAGGAGTCAGCTACTCCCTGCTGCCGTGGGGTCTTGCTGCGATTCCGTTGCTGCTGCTGGGCTACGCCGGGGGCTGGGCCGCTCGCCGAGCGACCGCCGTCGAGCGGCGGCAGACGGCAACGCTGGTGCTAGCCGGATCGGTCACCTACGCAGCGCTGGCGGGGATCGTCGGTTTCGCGGTTGCCCGGAGCGGGTCGTCCGTCAGCCTGCTCCCCACCGTCGGCTACGCGTTCGTGCTGGCGGTGCTCGGCCTGGGCTGGGGTGCGATGCGGTTCGCTCGACGCGAGGCCGATGCTCCGATCATGCCGGCGTGGCTCGACCTGGTGCTGCGCTCGGGGCTCGCGGCTGCCCTGGCCCTAGTCGGAGTGGGTGCGGTAGCAGCGGCTGCCTCGCTGCTCCTGCATGTCGATGATGCGGTGACGATGACCCAGTCGCTGCACACCGGACTGTGGGGCGGCCTGGGCCTGCTCGCCCTCGGCCTGGCCTACGCTCCCGTGCTGGCGGTATGGGGTACCGCCTACGCGCTGGGTGCTGGGGTCGTCATCGGTCCGGCGGTCACGGTGTCGCCATTCATCGCCGTCACCGCTCCGACCCAACTGCCGCCCTTCCCGCTGCTGGCGGCGCTTCCTCAGACGGCCAGCCCGATCGCCTGGGCGCTGCCGCTGACCGGAGTGCTCGCCGGTGTGCTGGCCGGCATCATGATCGGCCGCAGAGCGCGGCACGAACCACGTCTCGTCCGACTCGCCATGGCGGTGGGCGCTGCAGTCGTGGCTGGCCTCATCCTCGCGGTGGCCGCCTTCCTGGCCGCCGGCTCCCTCGGCGATCTGCGGTTGGCGCACATCGGCCCGTCGCCCCTGACTTTGGGCGTGCTCGCTGCCGTGCTCGTGGTGCTGGGAGCGGCGCCCAGCGCTGTCATGCCAGCGCCACCCGCTCGTCCGCAGCTCACCGTTGCCGACCCGGTCGCCGCTGATCAGACTTCCGATACCGTCGACGAAGACCTGTGAGAGGACAAGCGCATGGCTGACGAGACCCCGCCCGAGGCTGCTGGACCCCGTGCGGATGTCGGTGCGGCCGTCTCGTGGGCATTCGACCGCTTCAAGGCGAACGCGGCCGCATTCGTGGGTCTTGCCGCCGTCGTCACCGTGATCCAACTGGTGCAGCAGGTCGGGACGAGGCCGCTCCAGAACATCGTTGTCGACTGCTCCAACCCAGACAGCCCCGGCCAGATCAATGCCTGCACCGCAGCTGTCGGGGTCAGCGCCATCGCGGCGATTGTCATCGCCCTGGTGTTCTCGCTGCTCGCCTTCATTGCGCAGATCGGCGTGCAGCGGGCCGCGATCCGAAGTACTCAGGGCATCACGCCCACGTTCTCGGAGATGTTCACCACCCAGAACCTCGGGAAGTACATCCTCTTCGTGATCGCCTTCGCGATCCTGTTCGTCGTCGGACTGGCGTTGTGCATCCTGCCCGGGCTGGTGGTGCTGTTCCTGTTGCAGCTCGGCCCGTACTACATCCTCGACAAGGGCATGAGTGTCGGCGACGCGATGAAAGCCAGTGTCTCCGCAGTGACCAAGAACATCGGACCGGCCATCTTCATGACCCTCATCAATGGCCTGGTGGCGATCCTGGGCGGCATGTTCTTCGGGATCCTGACCCTCGTCACCCTGCCGTTCGCGTGCCTGTTCACGGCTCACATGTACCGGCAGTTCAACCGGGAGCCGGTCGCCTGACCGGATCCGCGACGGGGTCGTGTCGCGGATAGGGTTCGAGATGTGTCCGCCCGCATCGTCGTGCTTGCCTCCGGATCGGGAACTCTGCTGCAGAGCCTGATTGATGCTGCCGACGCGGGCACCCTCGATGCACAAATCGTTGCGGTGGGTAGTGACACCGCTGGGGTAGTTGCGCTTGATCGCGCGGCGGCAGCGGGCATCGCCACCTTCGTCGAGGACCCCACCGCGTATCCGGATCGCGATGAGTGGAACCGGGCGATCACTGCCCGGGTGCTGGAACTCGATCCGGACTGGATCGTCAG
>CAIVQM010000062.1 GCA_903908025.1 uncultured bacterium | reverse complement strand
GACGACGCCTACTCTGCGGTCGCTGATGCCCAGCTCGATCACTTCGAGAGCGGTCCAGAAGCCGAGCTCTATGACGCGATCATCGATGCGTGTGAGCTGGTGTTCCGATTCCCGGGCAAGGCTCGCTCGCTCTCGACGGCCATATCGACGGTGGAGGGCATCCTGTTTCGACTTCCCGTGGCCGGGCACCCGCCCTACAAGGTGTTCTGGTCATCCGAGGGGCCGCGAATCGAGGCGGTCTTCCCGCATCCCTAGCGGGCTCTGTGTCCCCAGTAGGCTCAGCACTTATGGCTGAGTTCATCTATACCCTCCGCAAGGCACGCAAGGCCCACGGCGACAAGGTCATCCTCGATGACGTCACGCTGTCGTTCCTGCCCGGCGCCAAGATCGGCGTCGTGGGGCCGAACGGTGCCGGCAAGTCCAGCCTGATCAAGATCATGGCGGGCATCGACGAGGTCTCCAACGGCGATGCGCTGCTCCACGAGGGTTTCACCGTCGGCATTCTCATGCAGGAGCCCAATCTCGACGAGACCAAGACCGTGTTCGAGAACGTCCAGGAGGGCGTCGCGGAGACCAAGGCCATGGTCGACCGGTTCAACGAGATCTCCGTCGAGCTCGGTGAGCCCGATGCCGACTACGACACCCTCCTCGCCGAGATGGGTCGGCTGCAGGAGGACATCGATCACCGAGGTGCGTGGGATCTCGATGCGCAGCTCGAGCAGGCGATGGACGCACTCCGCTGCCCGGCCGGTGATGCCGATGTGTCCGTGCTCTCGGGCGGCGAGAAGCGCCGCGTTGCGCTGTGCAAGCTGCTGCTCCAGCAGCCCGACCTGCTGCTCCTCGACGAGCCCACCAACCACCTCGATGCCGAGAGCGTGCAGTGGCTCGAGCAGCACCTCGAGAAGTACCCCGGCACCGTCGTCGCCATCACCCATGATCGCTACTTCCTCGACAACGTCGCCCAGTGGATCCTGGAGATCGACCGCGGCAAGTGCTACCCGTACGAGGGCAACTACTCCACGTACCTGGAGAGCAAGGCCGCCCGGCTCAAGGTCGAGGGCCAGAAGGACGCCAAGCTGAAGAGACGCCTCACCGATGAGCTCGACTGGGTGCGATCCAGCGCCCGTGCGCGCCAGACGAAGAGCCGGGCCCGCCTTGATCGCTACGAGGAGATGGCGGCAGAGGCCGACAAGGCCCGCAAGTTCGACATGGAGGAGATCCAGATCCCGCCGGGCCCGCGACTCGGCGGCGTCGTCGTCGAGGCGAAGCACCTCACCAAGGGATTCGGCGATCGGCTGCTCCTCGATGACCTGTCGTTCACGCTGCCGCGCAACGGCATCGTCGGTGTGATCGGCCCCAACGGCGTGGGCAAGACCACGCTGTTCAAGATGATCGTCGCCGCCGCAACCGGCCAGATGGACGACCCCGACGACCTGCCGACATCGGGCGAACTCAAGATCGGCGAGACCGTCAGCCTGTCCTACGTCGACCAGACCCGCTCCGGCCTTGACCCGACGAAGAATGTCTGGGAGGTCGTGTCGGATGGGCTCGACTGGATCAAGGTGGGCAACGTCGAGATACCGTCACGCGCCTACGTATCCGTCTTCGGCTTCAAGGGCCCCGATCAGCAGAAGCAGGCCAAGGTGCTGTCGGGCGGTGAGCGCAACCGCCTCAACCTGGCCCTGACCCTGAAGATGGGCGGCAACCTGCTGCTGCTCGACGAGCCCACCAACGACCTCGACGTCGAGACCCTCGGATCCCTGGAGAACGCGCTCCTCGAGTTCCCCGGCTGCGCGGTGATCACGTCGCATGACCGCTGGTTCCTCGACCGGATCGCGACGCACATCCTCGCCTATGAGGGCGACTCGACCTGGTTCTGGTTCGAGGGCAACTTCGAGTCGTACGAGAAGAACAAGGTGGAGCGCCTCGGCGTCGATGCGGCCCGCCCGCATCGGGCCACGTATCGCAAGCTGACACGCGACTAGGGATGGCAGAGTCCGCAGTCCTGCGCGTCCCCGTGTATCGGAGGTTCAGCGACCTCGATCCGCTCGGGCATGTCAACAACGTCGTCTTCCACGACTACCTGCAAGAGGCCCGCATGGGCTTGATCCGTGACATCGACTTCGTGCGCTCGCCCTCGTTCTCGCAGGTGGTGGTCAAGCAGGAGATCACGCATCGCAAGCCGCTGCTGCTGGCACCGGAGCCGATCATCATCGAAACGTGGATCACGCACCTCGGGAACACGTCGTACACGATCCGTTACCGGGTCTTCGATGAGTCCGGTGACCTGGCTGCGGAGGCTTCGAGTGTCATGGCGGTGGTCGATCCGGAGTCCGGTCGGCCCATCCGGATGAATGCTGAGTTGCGGGCATTGCTCGAGCCGCTGACAATCACCACGTGACAATCCGACTGGCCGAGCCCGAGGCGCGTGCGCTCGAGGGCTTCTGCCGGCGGCAGTTGCGGTGGGATGGGGCGCTGGCGTCCCGTGTCGTGACGTCGGCCAAGGCGCTTGGCGTCTTCACTGCGCCGCCGCTGGGCGTGATCGTGTTCGTCGCAGTGCCGACGGTGGACCCGGTTGATGAGGCCGATCAGCTCGATGTCACCGTTCCACTAGAGCGGCTGGCCGCCGCCCTGAAATTCACGGCGCAGTCGGGGCTGGACGTCGTCGGACTGCCGCGGGCGATGGTGCCCGTCGGCGCGCAGCCGAGCCTGACCCACCTGCCGCCCACCGACGGCTGGCAACTGCCGATCTTCGGGATCTCAGGCGATCTCGTGCCATTGGTCGATTCGGCGACGGCGGAGTTCGACGCGCGTGCGGGTGGGCTCTCGGCGAGAGGGCAGCAGGCGATCGCGGACGAGATCTGGGACCGGCCCGGATTCGGGGGGCTGCCACTGCGTGCCCTCCACGCGGCGCGGCAACTCGGCATGCTGACGAGCGACCGGGCGAAGGTGTCTGCGGCGACGTCTGGTCCCTGGAAGCGGTTCAGTACGTCCCGCGGCCAGGTGTTCGTCTACGCCACGGGTCCGAGCGCCCGGCTGTCCCTGCGCGTCGTCCGCTAGCGGCAGCATTCCGCGGCTAGGCGAGGGCGGCCAGGGCGCAGGCGGCCAGGAGTGTTGCGCCGATCCCGATGGCCCGCTCGTCCACGTCGAACGTCGCAGAGTGCAGGTCCAGCTGCGGACGATCGCTGCCCGCATCGTGGGTCCCGAGTCGCACGTAGGTGCCGGGGATCACCTCGGTGTACCAGGCGAACGAGTCGCCGCCGGCCGACTGTGGCGTATCGGCGAGTGCTTCCGTCCCGAACTGGCTGATGATGACAGCACGCACGAGCGCGGTCGTCCCCTCGTCGTTGACGACAGGCGGCAGTCCTCGCGTGTAGTCCAACCGGGTATCGGGGGCGTCGCCGATATCGGTTGACGCGAGCACATCGGCCAGTGCCTCGCTCACGAGTTGCTCTCCGATGGACCACGTGCCGCGATCAGCAGTGCGGAAGGATCCGCGGAGCATCGCTGTGGCCGGGATGACGTTGGCGGCGGCACCGGCATGCACGGCACCGAAGACGAGGATCACTGGTTCCTGCGCGCGTGCCTGCGCTGCGTCCCAGAGTCGATCGGCGATGCGCGCCGTCCAGCGCACAAGATCGATGGTCTGCCGCGGTCGGGCCGTGTGTCCACCGGGGCCGCGGAGGGTGATCTCGAACTGGTCGGCCGCCGACGTGAGCGCGCCTGCGCGGAGCCCGAGCCGGCCGACGTCGAGCTTCGGGTCGCAGTGCACTCCGAAGATCGCTCGGATGTCCCTGAGCCAGCCCTCCGTCACCACGTCGACGGCGCCCCCGGGCACCGCCTCCTCGGCCGGCTCGAAGATCAACCGGACCATGGCGCGCTGCGGCGAGGTGCGCCGCATGTCGAGCAGTGCGAGGCCGGCCCCGAGCACGCTGGCCGTGTGCACATCGTGTCCGCAGGCATGGGCCAGGCCCGGAACCCTTGATCGGTAGGCGGCCGCACTGAGGTCATCCATCGCCAGGCCGTCGATATCGGCCCGGATGGCCACGGCAGGCATGGTCCTCGGATCAGGTGCGATGGCGGGATCGAGCGAGATATCGCAGACGAGGCCGGTGCCGATGGCGAGTACGTGAGGGTCCAGTCCCTCCACCCGCAGCCGTTCGACCACGATCTCCGTGGTCAGGTGCTCGTGGCCGGATGCCTCGGGCTGCGTGTGCAGGAGGCGACGCAGGGCGACCAGCTCGTGCTCGTGCGTTGAGACGATCGAGCCGAGAGGTGTCATAGGCGGGTCGCTCCGGGAGTGTCCGTGCGCAACTCGGCCCGCAATGCCGCGACGACATCGACAAGGGAGTCCGTGTCGGCGTGCACCCGCCGCTGCCGTGTCGAACTGTTCCCCGTGGCGATGATGTCGTGGATGCCCGCGAGTTCGTCGGCGCAGTCGAGTCGTCTGGCGGTCGGCATGAGCTCCTCGACGGCCTCCTCGATCAGGTTCGTGATGGGACGCGTGCGCCCGGACGGATCAACCACGAGCGTTGCCTCGAGTCCATGTCTTGCCGCTCGCCACTTGTTCTCGCGCAGGACCCAGTCTCGATCACTCGGCAGTTGGTAGCCGCGATCGAGCAGCTCGTCATACCGGGCGACGCTGCACTGGGCCAAGGCGGCGAGGGAGCTCGTCTCCGCCATCGTCGGCATGGCATCGCACATCCGCAGTTCAACGGTTCCGAAGTTCGGATGCGGCCGGATGTCCCACCACACCTCGCGGATCGTTGCGATGGTCCCGGCGTTGATGAGAGACGTCATGAAGCGCTCGAACTCGCCCCAGTCCGCGAGTTGAGGTGGCAGGCCGGTGCTGGGCAGCGCCTCAAAGACTTTGGTCCGCGCGCTCGATAGGCCGGTGTCTGCCCCATGCCAGTACGGGCTTGACGAGGACAGTGCGAGGAACAGGGGCAGTGTGGTCGTGAGCGCGTTGGTGATTGCGATGGACTTCTCTGCAGAGCGGACACCCACGTGGAAGTGAACGCCGTGGGTGATCAGTCGTCTGGCCGGCCACTGGATGCGCTCGACGATGGCGTCGTACCGCTCACCCTCAGACCGTTCCTGTGACTGCCACGGTGAGAACGGGTGCAGTCCCGCACCGATCACGTCGATGCCCTGTGGCTCGACGATGTCGCGGATCTCATCGATTCCCTGCTGGATGTCGGCGCGCGCATCAGCCACGGTGTCGCAGATGCCGGTGATCACCTCAAGGGTGCACTTGTACAACTCGGCCTTGATCCGTGGGTGCTCGTCGACTCCATGTCGCGCGGCGAGCTCTGCCAGCACCCCCGG
Source organism: uncultured bacterium (assembly GCA_903908025.1). Lineage (GTDB taxonomy): Bacteria > Actinomycetota > Actinomycetes > S36-B12 > S36-B12 > UBA10649. Next base: position 1,102 of record CAIVQM010000062.1, on the reverse strand, counting down.
TGCCGCGCCCACCAGGGCACCGGACTCGACATCGATGAGGGCGAGTTCGACCTCGACACCGAGGCTGCTGCGCTCCGACGGCCGGAAGGGAACCTCCACCCCGTCAGCCTAGGACGTTGCGCCGAGCCACACCGCGGTTTCCGGGCCGATGGCAAGGGCGGCATGGTCGCCGGTGGTGAGCAGCGCGACATCGTCACTCGACGCGACGAGGACGTCGGTGCCCCATTCATGCGGCAGGTGGAGCACAGCATCGGTCAGGTTCATCACCGACACTGCGCCGTCGGGCGCACCACGTCGGATGGCCAGGACATCGTCCGCGCTGGCGAGCCAGGTAAGTGTTCCCTCACCAAGTGACGGATCTGCACGTCGGATGCGCAGCGCCTCTCGATACAGCTCCAGGGTTGATCCGGCTACCCCTCGTTCCGCCTCCACCGACAGGTCGGTCCAGTCGACCGGCTGCGGCAGCCACGATTCTCCGCCCGGCCCGAACCCGTAAGAGGCGGCATCACCCGACCAGGGAATCGGCACGCGGCAGCCGTCGCGGGTGCCGTCGGTGCCGCCGCTGCGAAGCCACGCCGGGTCCTGTCGCGCCTCATCGGGCAGGTCGACGACCTCGGGCAGCCCGAGTTCCTCGCCCTGGTAGATGTACATCGATCCTGGGAGCGACATCGTGAACAGGGTGGCAGCCCGCGCCCGACGCAGCCCGCGCGCAAGATCGCGGGTGCCGTCCTTGTCGGTTGGTGCCATGCGCGTGCGGTGACGCACCACGTCATGGTTGGACAGCACCCAGGTGGGCGGGGCCCCTACCTTGGCGTGGTTGGTGATCGTCTCGTCGATCGAGCTTCGCATGCGGGCCGTATCCCAGCCGGCCTCGAGGTACACGAAGTTGAACGAGGTGTGCAGCTCATCGGGCCGCTGATAGCGGGCCATGCGTCCGGCGTTGGGCACCCATGTCTCACCGCAGAAAACACGCGGTGGATCGTAAGCGTCCGCAACCGCGCGCCACTCGCGGTAGATGGTGTGAACTCCGTCCTGATCCCAGAACGGTGCATGGGCGACGTCCTCATCGAACATCGCGGGAGTCTCGTCATTCGCCGTGGGG
>CAIVQM010000061.1 GCA_903908025.1 uncultured bacterium | reverse complement strand
TTGACGATCTCGGCGATGCGGGCCCGGTAGGCGGCCGCCAGCCCGCCAGCGACCGGTGACACGCCCACCTCGGCGATGAACATCGCGATGCAGGCCGGGACGAGCAGCTCAAGGTCAGCCGACGTGGCCCGCCGGACGAGGGGGTCCTCTGACACCGTCGGTGGTCCGTCGATCGCCATCAGCGGCTGGACATCGCGCACCTCGCGAGCCGGCCCCCACGCTGGCTCGAGCAGGCGCCACAGGTCGAGGGTTTCGTCAGCCGGCCCGACGAACGACGAGCACCGTCGGCCGGACAGGCGCAGCCGATCGGCGAAGGCAGCGCGCGTGGCAGCCGTGGTGGCGACTGGCACGAGGTTCGCCCCGCAGTACAGCATCGAGACGAGCCCGCGGTCGTCGAAGTAGCCGAGCAGATCGCCGCCGATGCGCCATGGATCCACCCCGCCGAGGGCCAGGCGCGAAGAGACGAAGCAGTGCGCAACCGGATCCGCTGCGAGCAGCGCGTTGGCGGCCGCGAGGTCACGCGCCGTGACGCTGCGGACGGACCCGACGGACGCGGTGACGGACATGTGAGCTTCCGCGATCAGGAGGTGGTGACGACCGGCGCACCGGTCGCGTCGCCCATGCTGTCCGCGAGCTTCATGGCCTCCTCGATGAGCGTCTCGACGATCTGCGACTCCGGCACGGTCTTGATGACCTCGCCGCGGACGAAGATCTGGCCCTTGCCGTTGCCGGATGCGACACCCAGGTCAGCCTCGCGCGCCTCACCCGGACCGTTGACGACGCAGCCCATGACGGCCACGCGCAACGGCACGTCGAGGCCCTCGAGGCCGGCCGACACCTGCTCGGCCAGCGTGTACACGTCGACCTGCGCACGGCCGCACGACGGGCAGGAGACGATCTCGAGTCCGCGCTGCCGCAGGTTGAGCGATTCGAGGATCTGGTTGCCGACCTTGACCTCTTCGACCGGCGGAGCCGACAGCGAGACACGGATCGTGTCGCCGATGCCGCGGCTCAGCAGCCCCCCGAAGGCGACGGCCGACTTGATCGTGCCCTGGAACGTCGGTCCGGCCTCTGTGACACCGAGGTGCAGCGGGTAGTCGCACTGCTCCGCCAACTGCATGTAGGCCTGCATCATGATCACGGGGTCGTGGTGCTTGACGGAGATCTTGATATCGCGGAAGTCGTGCTCCTCGAACAGCGATGCCTCCCAGAGCGCCGACTCGACGAGCGCCTCGGGTGTCGCCTTGCCGTACTTCTCGAGCAGCCGCTTGTCGAGGGATCCAGCATTGACCCCGATGCGGATCGGGGTGCCGGCGTCCTTGGCAGCGCGCGCGATCTCGCCGACCTTGTCGTCGAACTGCTTGATGTTGCCCGGGTTGACCCGGACACCCGCGCAGCCGGCAGCGATGGCAGCGAAGACGTACTTGGGCTGGAAGTGGATGTCAGCGATGACGGGGATGCCGCTCTTACGGGCAATCTCCGGCAGCGCGTCGGCATCGTCCTGACTGGGCACGGCCACGCGCACGATCTGGCAGCCGGCGGCCGTCAGCTCGGCGATCTGCTGCAGAGTGCTGTTGACGTCCGAGGTCAGGGTCGTGCACATCGACTGCACGCTGATCGGTGCGTCGCCGCCCACGGCAACGGGGTGCGTGGAGTGGCGCAGGATGAGCTGGCGCGAGACCCGACGCGGGGTCACGACGGGCGGTGGGGCCGATGGGATACCGAGGTTGACGGTCACCACGTCATTATGGCGGCTTCGCCACGGGCGCGCCCTCGAGC
>CAIVQM010000060.1 GCA_903908025.1 uncultured bacterium | reverse complement strand
GCCGGCAGCGCCGACTCCGGCTGGGGGCCGCGGCCCGAGAGCAGGACGAATGCCGCCACCGCCGAACCTGCCAGTACGACAACACCGACAACGACAGCACCGACGATGAGGGGCCAGCGCTTCCGTGGTGCGGTTGCGGCCACGTCCGCAACGGCAGCAGTCGGTTCCGTGAATCCCTGAGTCATCATGCGCCCCGTTCTCGTCCGGATGGTCGGTGGCAACCCTAGGGCGGTGAAGGCGGATGTGACGAACGCTACGGCCGCTGGTGGACGACCAGCGGCAGCACGTGGTCGGCTCCGGCCTCGCGCAGGAGCGCACCGGCGATCGTCGCGGTCCATCCCGTGCGCCACGCATCGTCGACGAGCAGCACAGTCTCCCCCTCGAGAATCGTCCCAGGCGCCAGGCTCAACCGACTGCTCTGGACCTGCGCACGTGCCTTGGCGGACATGTCCGACTCGGATGCGGCACCGTCGATAACCAGCGCGTCGATCACCGGCAGCCGCCCGAGGGCGCCGATCGCCGCAGCGAGGCTGCGCACCATCTCGGGATGCCGGGTGCTCGGTACGGGCACGATGACGGACGGCCGCTCGACCCACTGTTCCCGCCACCGCGCGAGCACCTGCGTCATACCTTGCATGACCGCGTCCGGAACGTGAGCATCCGAGCCGTTGGCGAGCCGAACGGCATCCGGCCACGCGGGATCGTTGGCGAAGGCGAGCGCCCGGCCGGGCTGGATCGCCAGCCCGGAGGCGATGCGACCCGTCCGCGCGAGGCCAGGGGCCCACTGCTTGCGTGGCTCGAGAACGACATCGGCTCCCCGGAGGAAGGCAAGGGCCATCGCGATGCTCTCCTGCGATGCCGACGCGCTCAGCCCCGGTGGCAGCACTCCGGTGCAGACTGAGCAGCGGCCGCAGTCGGATGCGACCGGATCGTCGAGCGCCTCACGCAGCACGCCTTCGAGGCAGCGCACCGAACGCGCGTAGGACCGCATGAGGGCCGCCTCGTTCTCGCGCGCGGCAAGCAAGGCGGCGTAGCGCACGCGGTCGTAGGTCCACGGATCGCCCGTCGCGGCCCAGCCCTCGATCGTTCGCTCGACGGCTCCCTCGACGGCCAGTACCTTCACCAGCAGCTCGAGTCGGCCTCGACGGATGCCCGTTGCGACCTCGAGGGCAGGCACACTCATGGATCCACCGGACTGCACGAGCTCGGCGAGCACTGCATTCGCATCGTCCTCGCGCGGGATCGATGCCGTCGCGAAGTAGCGCCAGATGTCCTCGTCGGCAGGCGTCGGAATCAGCACCACCTGCGCAGTGTCGAGGGCCCGACCAGCACGACCAACCTGCTGGTAGTAGTCGACAGGTGACCCGGGCGAGCCGACGTGCACGACGAAGCCGAGGTCGGGCTTGTCATAGCCCATGCCGAGCGCAGACGTGGCTACCACAGCCTTGATCGCATTGATGCGCAGCTCATCCTCGACCGACTGACGCTCATCCGTGAGCAGTTGACCGTGATAGGCCCGCACGACGTGGCCCCGCTCGAGCAGGTACGCCGACAACTCGGTGGCCATCTTCACCGTCGGCACGTAGACGATCCCGGAGCCGGGCAGCCGATCGAGGTGCTCATCGACCCAGGCGAAGGCCTCAACTTCGCCTAACCGTGGCAGGACGGTCAGGTGCAGCGATGCGCGCGCAAGCGGGCCGCGCAGGACGAGGGTGTCGGCTCCGAGCTGCTCCGCGACATCGTCACTGACACGGGTGTTCGCCGTAGCGGTCGTGGCGAGTACCGGGAGGTCGGGACGCTGCACGAGGACGGTGGCCAGGCGCCGGTAGTCCGGGCGGAAGTCGTGGCCCCAGCTCGACACGCAGTGCGCCTCGTCGATCACGAGCATGCCGAGCTGCGCCAGCAGGTCGGGCAGCACATCGCGCGCGAAGGTCGGATTGGCGAGACGTTCGGGACTCGTCAGCAGGACATCTAGGTTTCCCGCGCGCAGATCGGCCTGGATCTCGGGCCAGTCACTGAAGTTCGACGAGTTCAGCGTGGCCGCGCGCAGCCCCGACTTCCCGGCCGCGCTCACCTGGTCACGCATGAGCGCGAGCAGCGGCGAGACAACGAGGGTCGGCCCCGCTCCGGCATCCCGCAGCGCCTTCGTCGCCATCCAGTAGACGGCCGACTTGCCCCATCCGGTGGCCTGGACGACCAGCGCCCGCCGACCTTCGCATGCCAGTGCGGTGGCAGCAGCGAGCTGATCGGGTCGCACGGTCGCTCCCGGACCGGCGATGCCGGCGAGAACGGATGCGGCGGCGGCCTGCAGCTGCTCAGGAGTAGCGAGCGTCGAAGGCGCCATGCGTCAGGAGGCCGCGGCTGGGGACGGGCTGTCCCCGTAGGAATGCACCTTCGCGTAGCGAGCACCGGCGACACCGCTCATCAGGCCGCCGACCTCGGTCACCTGCAAAGGAGTCATCACGACGTCGGCCGCCGCAGCATTCTCGGCAAGGTACGTGCGCCGCTTGGTCCCCGGGATCGGCACGACATCGTCGCCCTGGGCCAGCACCCACGCGATCGCAAGCTGTGCAGGCGTGCAGCCGATGTTCGCGGCGTATTCCTCGACGGAACGAACGAGCGCACGGTTGTGCTCGAAGTTCTCGTCCGAGAACCGCGGACCGCCACGCCGATAGTCGGCGCCATCAAGCATCGCGAGGTCGGCCACCTTGCCGGTGAACAGCCCGCGCCCGAGCGGGCAGTACGGCACGATGCCGATCCCCAGTTCGCGCGCGACGGGCAGGACTTCGGGTTCGAGGTCGCGGGTCCACAGTGACCATTCGCTCTGCAGTGCGGCGATCGGATGCACGGTGCTGGCCCGCCGCAGCGACTCAGCACTGGCCTCGGACAGCCCGAGATGACGCACCTTGCCGGCACCAACCATCTCGGCCATCGCGCCGACGGTCTCCTCGATCGGGACGGCCGGATCGACGCGGTGCAGGTACCAGAGGTCGACATAGTCGGTGCGCAGCCGACGCAGGCTGCCGTCGATCGCTGCCCGGGCATTCTCCGGTCGTCCAGCAACGGTGCCATCCGGGTCGAACCCGAACTTCGTTGCGATGACGACAGCGTCCCGATGTCGTTCAAGGACCTGACCGATCAGGTCCTCGTTGGCACCTGCCCCATAGATCTCGGCGGTATCCCAGAACGTCACCCCCAGGTTCACGGCCAGTTCCAAGGTGGCTTGCGCCTCGGCAACATCCGTAGTGCCGTAGACGCCGGACATCGGCATGCAGCCAAGACCGACGGCACTGACCGTGAGGCCGGAGGTGCCGAGCGCCCGTGTCTGCATCTGCTGATCGTAGGGTGACGCGCCCACCACCGTTCAATCTCCGACTACGCTCAGCCAACGGGTGCATCGTGGCGAAGGGGGGGCCGTGAACGGTCTTAGCCGTCGACGCATGTGGCTCCGCGTCGCGATCCCGCTCATCGTCCTGGTCGCCGGCATCGCCGCCACGGAATGGCGGGTCCAGGCTGACGACGCCCAGCGCCATGATGAGGCGGTCGCGCTGGCTACGAATCAGGCCGTCCACTTCGGCGAGCGCCTCGAGGCCGGGCTCGACGCGACCTACTTCGTCGGACGCGTCCTCGATGCATATATCCAGGCCCACGACGGTGAACTCGTCTCCGGGGAAATGGACGGCTTCCTCACCGGCCTGACGAAACTCCTCCCCTACCTGCGCTCCATCGCGATCGCCCCGGACAACCGCATCGAGTACATCGCCCCCTTGGCGGGGAACGAGGCGGCGCTGGGCCTCTACTACCCGGACAACGCAGAGCAGTGGCCGGCTATCCAGTCCATCATCGCGAGCGGCGAGCCGACACTGGTCGGACCGATCAACCTCGTCCAAGGAGGCAAGGGCCTCGCGTTCCGCCTGCCCGTGTCAGTTCCCGGACAGGGCTACTGGGGCATGGTCAGCACCGTGATCGACTCTGACGCCTTCCTGCAAGCGGCAGCGGAGGAAGGGATCACGGGCGTTCCGACTGGCGTACGCGCGATCGACGCCAACGGCGACGCCAGCCCGCCGTTCTGGGGAACCGAGCAGGCATTCGACGACGACGCCACCGTCGTGAACGTCCACCCGCTCGGTGCCACCTGGCAGGCAGGAGTGTCCGCCATGCCGATCAGCTCGCCTTCCACGCGCAGTATCCGCATCGTCGGCTACTCACTGACGATCCTGTTCGCGCTCCTGATCTTCGCCCTGATCACAGCTGTCCAGCGACGCCGCCAACTGTCGATGCGGCTGTCACGTCTTTCCGAGCGCGTGCCCGGGATGCTCTACGAGATGCGGGTCACCCCCGATGGCCGGGCCTCCTTCCCCTATGTCACCCAAGGAATTGAACAGATGTTCGGGCTCTCCCCAGACGACGTGAAGGACGATGCGGCGCCCCTGCTATCGCGCGTGGTCGAGGCTGACGCCGAGAGAATCAGCGATGCGCTCGGCGAGGCCTTTGTGTCCGACCAGCCATGGCACGAGCAACTCCGGATGCATGACAGGCACGGCGCCGAACGCTGGTACCTCACGGAAGCGGTCCCCGATCCGGACGCCGAAGGCGGAACTCTGTGGCATGGCTTCCTGACCGACGTGACCGGCGAGATGGCCGCGCAGGACCACATGCGCGTGAGCGCCAGCGTCTTCGAGTCCACCCACGACGGGGTGGTGATCATGGGCCCGGACAGGCGGATTGCGGAGATCAACCCGGGGATCACCGCACTGACCGGATACACGATTGACGATGTCCGGGGCAGCACCCTCGAGGCGCTCGGCTCAGGCCTCACGCCCGAAGCCGTCTACCAGGAGAAGCACGCCAGCCTCGACCGGCATGACTTCTGGCGAGGCGAACTAGTGAGCCGACTGAAGGATGGGCGCGTGGCATCCCAGTCCGTCGCCGTCTCCGCCGTCCGGGGTGATGCTGGCACATTGAGCCACTTCGTCGCGATCGTCAGCAGCCAGAACAGCCTGCACGACGATCTCGCCACCGGCCTGCCCAACCGCCAGGTACTCGGCGACCGGCTCGCCCAGGCCGTCGAACGCGCACGGCTGGCAAACGGGCGCGTTGCCCTCATCACCGTGGGAATCGACGAGTTCCGCGACATCAACGAGTCGCTGGGGCATCGCACAGGTGACCTCGTCCTGAAGGAGGCAGCCGAGCGCCTGCGCGCCGTAGTACCCGAAGCCGAGACCGTCGCCCGCCTTGGTGGCGATGAGTTCGCCATTCTCCTGAGCGATAACACGGACAGCGCCATTGTCGAGCAGATCGCCTCGCAGGTTGTGCGGGTCCTGGCACAGCCCTTCATCCTCGGGACGCGCGAGGTTCACTGCACGGGCAGCGCCGGCATCTCGCTCTTCCCCGACGATGCACCCGACAGCGCGACCCTGCTCATCACAGCGAACCAGGCGATGCGCGTGGCGAAGGACCATGGACGCAACCGGCACCGCTACTTCACCGCAGCCATTCAGGTTGAGGCGCTGGAGCGCGCCCAACTGACCGAGGACCTCCGCCGCGCGATCCCCGACGGCGACCTGCACATGGTGTTCCAGCCCATCGTCGACATGTCGACCGGCCGGATCTGCAAGGGAGAGGCCCTCGTCCGCTGGGAGCACCCGCAGCGCGGGGCGATCGGGCCGGACTACTTCATTCCCATCGCCGAGAAGTCCGGGCTGATCAAGGACATCGGCGATTGGGTGTTCAACGAGGTGCTCGCGATGACTGGCAAGGCTCGGGGCCTCGTTCCGGACTTCGAGATCGGCTTCAACATGTCGCCGGTCGAGGTGGCCGACGACAATGGACTGCACGACCGCCGGCTGCAGCTCATGCTCGACCAGGACGTTCCCGGCTCCGCCCTCGTTGTCGAGATCACCGAGGGATTGCTGCTCGACAGGAGCGAGACCGTCACCACGAATCTCGATGCCTATCGAACTGCCGGTATCCAACTTGCCATTGACGACTTCGGCACCGGCTACTCCTCCCTCTCCTACCTTCAGGGACTCGACGTCGACTACCTGAAGATCGATCAGTCATTCGTCAAAGGGATAGCGCCCAACAGCGAGAACCTCGCTCTCTGCGAGGCAATCATCGAGATGGCCCACAAACTCGGCTTGCGTGTCATTGCCGAGGGCATTGAGACACAGGCTCAGCGGGATCTGCTCGCCGCCGCATCGTGCGACTTCGGCCAGGGGTACCTGCTGTCGCGCCCCGTGGCCGCTGATGTATTCCTCGCCCTGCTTTCCGAGGATGCCCGCGAGTCGCGGGTGGAATCGCCTGATTCGTCCCTCTGATTCCCGCTGTTCGAGGCTGCGCTGTTACGGTTCAGCACCTGACATTCGTGCCTCGGCACCACTGACTGCAGAGGGTTGCCCGTGGCCACTGAAACATCGCCCGCCCTGCCCCTCACGCCTGCGACGCACGCGCCCGGCCCCCTGTCCCGGACAATCCTCGGCATCTTCGTCGCCGTCCCGCTGGCCGCCGTCATCATCGGAGTCCCGATCGCCCTGGTGCACGGTTGGGTGAGCTGGCTCGACATCGTCATGCTGGTCGTCATCTATGTCGTCGGCGTGCACGGCATCACGATCGGCTACCACCGGCTGTTCACGCACGATGCCTTCACCACTGGCCGCACGATGCGGGCCATTCTGGCTCTCGCCGGCAGCCTTGCCGTCGAGGGGCGCGTCGTCGACTGGGTTGCCGACCACCGCAAGCACCATCAGTACTCCGACGCCGACGGCGACCCGCACTCCCCGTGGCAGTACGGGCCGGGAACCTGGGGCCTGACGCGCGGTTTCATCCACGCACATGTCGGCTGGCTGTTCACGTACACGGGAACCGACACCGCGAAGTACGCGCCCGACCTGATCGCTGACCGCGCCGTGGATCGAATCTCGCGCCTGTGGCCGCTGATCGCGATCATCAGCATGGCTGTCCCCACCGCGATCGGCTACGCCGTCGACGGATGGGTTGGGGCAGCGCAGGCCTTCTTCTGGGTGACCCTCGTGCGCATCGCCCTCGTCCACCACATGACCTGGTCGATCAACTCGGTGTGCCACATCTGGGGCAAGCGTCCCTTCGCCACCCGTGACCGAAGTGCAAACGTCGCCTGGCTGGCGCCGATTTCGGGCGGCGAGTCATGGCACAGCTACCACCACGCCGATCCCAGCAGTGCACGCCACGGGGTGCTGCGCTGGCAGCTCGACACCTCGGCCATGGTGATCCGGATGCTCGAGCGCCTTGGGCTCGTGACCGGTGTCAAGTGGCCTACGCCGGAGCGCATCGAGCGCAAGAAGGTGAAGATCGACAGCGCTGCGGTCTGAGGCACGAGACGGGGGCACCAACATGAAGGCAGT
>CAIVQM010000059.1 GCA_903908025.1 uncultured bacterium | reverse complement strand
CCGCGCATGAAGGAGACCGGGCCGGAGGCGGTGCCACCGGATGACTTCAGCAGCTCCTTGCTGGAGCGGATGCGCGAGAGGTTCAGGCCGGCACCGGAGCCGCCCTTGAAAATCAGGCCCTCCTCCTTGTACCAGTTGAGGATGGACTCCATCCGGTCGTCGACGCTGAGGATGAAGCACGCGCTGACCTGCTGCGGTGACACGGTGCCGACGTTGAACCACACCGGTGAGTTGAAGCTGAACACCTGATGCAGAAGCATGTAGGTGAGCTCGTGCTCGAAGATGATCGCGTCGTCCTCGGTGGCGAAGTAGCCGTACTCGCGGCCGGCCTTGACGTAGGTGAGGACCACGCGGTCGAGCAGCTGACGCAGGCTCCACTCGCGCTCCTCGGTGCCGACGGCGCCGCGGAAGTACTTGGTGGTGACGATCGTGGAGGCGTTAACGCTCCAGGTGTCCGGGAACTCGGCGCCGCGCTGCTCGAACACGACCTCGCCGGTCTTCCAGTTCGTCTGGACGACATCGCGTCGCTCCCAGGTCACCTCGTCGTAGGGATGCACGCCCTCGGTGGTGTAGAGCCGCTCAATGGTCAGGCCGGGCTTGTTCAGGGTGTTGTGAACGAACGCCTCGGTCTCGCTGGTGGTCATCGTCATGCGTATTGCCTTTCTTCCTGGCGAGCGGTTACTGGGAGTGGGAAGTCTGTGAGCGGGAAGAACTGGGTGCCGGCTCCTGGCCGACGGGCTCGCCCTCGGCGCGGAGCAGGGCGATCTCGGCCTCGAAGTCGTCGAGGGTGTCGAAGGAGCGGTAGACGGAGGCGAAGCGCAGGTAGGCGACCTCGTCGAGCTCGCGCAGCGGCCCGAGGATGGCCAGGCCGACCTCCATGGCCGGGATCTCGGCGGTGCCGGTGGCCCGGACGATGTCCTCGACCTGCTGGGCGAGGAGGGCCAGATCGTCATCGCTGACCGGCCGGCCCTGGCAGGCCTTGCGGACGCCGCTGACGACCTTGGCCCGGCTGAAGGGCTCGGTGGCGCCCGATCGCTTGGCGACGTAGAGCACGGAGGTCTCGGCGGTGGTGAAGCGCCGACCGCAACTGGTGCACTCGCGCCGGCGGCGGATGGACAGGCCGTCCTCGATGACCCGGGAGTCCACCACCCGCGAATCGTCAGCCTTGCAGTATGGACAGCGCATCTGGTGCACCCCCTTTCACTCTGGTCACATCCGTCACGACATTTCGGCCATCTTGGGGATTCTTTGTGGATTCCCTGTGGAGGACCTGTGGATGACGAACCACAACCTGTTGATGAACCACACGGTTGTGACTACTACATCTAGGGGTAGCAACTTATCCCCTCGACCGAGGGTTTGGCAAGGGCCAGGCATCGGCGCGTCGCGCCGTTTCGGGGCAAATGTCCGGCCGTGCGCCTCAGGCAGCGGCAGGAACGACGATGGACTGGCCGGCGACGACGGTGGAATCGCCCAGCGCGTTCAGCTCCCGGATGAGGGTGATCGTCTCGCGCGGGTCTGCCTGCGGGGAGACGGCCTTGGCGATCTGCCACAGGCTCTCCCCCGGCTGCACGACGACCACGCCGGTGGCGCGACCCTGGTCGGCCATGGAGGTACCGGCATCGGCACTGAGCCGACCCGAGAACATCACGACCAGCAGCAGGAACATGACGCTCAGGACGCCCAGGGCGATCCGGCCGCGCCGGGTCAGCCGGATGCCACCGGAAGTTGCGGTCGGGCGAACAGTGGTGCGACGGGCGTTGGCCCGTGCCGTGGAACGCGACGTCGTCCGCGTGGTGGCGCGGGCGGCGGGGAAGGGGG
>CAIVQM010000058.1 GCA_903908025.1 uncultured bacterium | reverse complement strand
TGCACGGTCGCCGACGACGGCAACCGGCGCACCGGCGTGACCGCCAAGGACAGGCCGCTCTTCGTCGTCACGGTGGTCGTGCCGCCGGCGCCGCTGGGTGCCGCACTCACGGGCACCGCGGTGAGGGCCGCAAGGACCGAGGCGACACACAGAGCAGTCGCGGTGCGGCGCGCATACACATGCAGTTCGGGCACAGGCGGACAGTAGGGTCGCGAGCTCATCAGCCGCCCGACACAGTGTCGGCGTCATGCCGACAGTTCATCGGCAACGCCATCCGCCGACGCCGCGATAATCAGCCGGTGCTCCGACGACTTCCCGCCGTGCTGACCAGCGCGATCGTCATCGCGATGCTGGTCACCGCCTGCGCTTCGACGTCGGCCGATACGCCGGCAGATGCATCGTCGACTCCCACGACCGCTCCCCCGACGACCCAGCAGTTGGCAGCATCCGCAATCACACCTGATGTCATCACGATCTCGTCCGCCGACGTGCCCCTGCCGGAGCCCCAAACCGCGTCGCCGACAGCTGGTGCCCCGCATCGCATCGTCAGCCTTGCCACCGGCGTCGGCGAGACGCTCGCGGCGCTCGGGGTCGCTGATCGCGTGGTCGGTCGCGACGAGACGAGCAACGTGCCACAGATCGCCGATGCACCGGTCGTGACGAAGGCGCACGCGGCGAGCGCGGAGCGGGTCCTCGCCACGAACCCCGACCTCGTCATCATCGACGCAGCCACGTCACCGCCGGAGGTGATCACTCAGCTGCGCGATGCCGGAGTCACCGTCGTCGAGGTTCCCGAGGCGTGGACCTTGGACGACATCGCCCCCCGCACACATGCCGTTGCCGATGCCGTGGGCGTGCCGACCGCCGTTGCCGATGCCGTCATCGCCGAAGCCACCGCAGCAGCGTCTCCGTCCTCCGCGGCAACCGGCACCCGACCCCGGGTTGCGTTCCTGTACCTGCGCGGCACCTCGGCGATCTACCTCGTCGGTGGCCGCGGGTCCGGGGCTGACGCCCTGATCGCTGCAGCCGGCGGCACGGATGCGGGCGCCGATGCCGGCCACGCCGCCTTCGTGCCGCTGACCGCCGAGTCCGTCGCGATGCTCAACCCGGATGTCATCCTGGTGATGACGAAGGGCCTCGAGTCGGTCGGCGGAATCGACGGGCTCGTCGCCCTGCCCGGCGTCGCCCAGACCAAAGCCGGCCGCGACCGACGGGTCATCGCCGTCGACGACACGTTGCTGCTGTCCTTCGGGCCGCGCACCGGGCGACTCGTCGACCAGCTCGCCACGGCAATCGGCCGGCTCGCACCGTGACCCGGGGCAACCGCGCCATGCCCGCCTGGCCGTGGATCGCACTGCTCCTCGTCGGCGTCCTTGCGGGCCTCTGCTTCGCGGCCCTCAACGTGGGCGCGGCCCAGACGACATCCGAGATCGTCATGAACATCCGCGCCCCCCGCGTCGTGATGGCCGTCCTCATCGGGAGCGGCTTGGGCCTGGCCGGGGCCTTGATGCAGGGATCCCTCGCCAACCCGCTCGCCGATCCCGCTCTTGTCGGTGTCTCCGCTGGTGCTGCACTCGGGGTCGTGGCCGCGGCGAGTGTCGGGGTCGCCTACGGCACGCTCGGAGCAGGAGTCGCGGCAACGGTCGGCGCCGCAATCGCTGTCGTCGTTGTGGTCGCCGCCTCATTGCACGACAAGCGACCGGAGGTCGTGACCCTCCTGCTGGCGGGTGTGGCAGTGACCGCCTTCGCTGGCTCGGTCCTGGCCGTGATCGTGTCGATGAGCCCGTCGGCTGCCGGCCGATCCCTGACGTTCTGGTCGAGCGGCAGCCTCGCCCTCTCGACATGGGGCGGGGTCATCTCGGTGCTCCCATTCGTCATCGCTGGCGCCATCCTCGCCGCCAGCGTCGCCCGCCCACTCGACGTGCTGTCACTAGGCGACCGAGGCGCCTTTGCTGCCGGCGTCAACGTGACATCAGTTCGGTACCGAGCTCTCGGTGCCACCGTCCTGCTCGTCGGTGCGGGCGTCGGCGCGGTCGGGGTCATTGCCTTCGTCGGCCTGCTCGTACCACATGCCGTGCGTGCCCTGGTCGGCCCACGACACGCACCGCTCATGGCACTCAGCGCACTCGCCGGAGCGATCCTGCTGCTGGTGTCGGACACGCTCGCCCGTGTGGTCGCCAATCCCATCGAGGTTCCCATCGGAGCGATCACAGCGATCATCGGTGCGCCGGCGTTCTTCGTTCTGCTGCGGCGCACGCGCGCGCGCCAGGGTGGCTGGGCATGAGGGGCCAGGCCGCAGCAGAGCTGCATGAGGCCTCCCTCCGCACCGGCGAGCGGCAGCGGCTGCACGCCACCACCCTGCGGATCCCCGCCGGTCAGATCACTGCCGTCATCGGGCGCAACGGGTCGGGAAAGTCGACGCTTCTCGGCCTGCTCGCCGGCGAACTCTCCCCGTCGGCCGGCCGAGTCACGATCGGCAGCATCCCCATCGACACCCTCGGGCATCGGGAGTTGGCTCGCCGTCGGGCGATCCTCACCCAGGACACGCAGGTGTCCTTCGGCTTCACCGTGCGCGATGTCGTCAGCTGGGGCCGCACACCGTGGCGTGGCACCTCGAGCGTCGCCGAGGACACGACCATCGTCTCGGGCGCCATCGGACAGCAGGGGCTCAGCGATCTCGCCGACCGTCCTGTCACCGCCCTGTCCGGCGGCGAGCGCAAGCGGGTGCACATTGCCCGTGTGATCGCGCAGCGATCACCCCTGCTGCTGCTCGACGAGGCCGACGCCGACCTGGACCTGGTCGGACGACGCACCCTCGACGACCTCGTCAGCGACCATGTCCGGTCTGGTGGGACGGCCGTTGTCGTCAGTCACGACGTGACCCGGATGGCCCATGTCTGTGATCACGTGGTGCTCCTGCGCGATGGCCGCGTCCACGCGGACGGCCCCCGTGACGAGGTACTGACGCAGCAGAAGCTGAGCGAGGCCTTCGACGCAGACGTACAGGTCACCGGCACAGGTGAGGCCCTCGCCGTCCGCATCCCCGACGCACCTGCCTAGCCATCGACCTCAGTCGCGTGCGTGACTCGCGGCCGTGGTTGCGACCAGGATCTCAAGGGCCAGCAGCTTCTGCTCGGCATCCAGGCTCGAGCCTTCTCGCACGCCGCCCTTCATGGCCCCGTCGGCGTCGGCCAACGCGACCACCGATGCGGCCAGGCGTCTCTGGTCCCCGCTCCACCGGGACCACTGGTTGCGCAGGGTCTTGACCTTCCACGGCGGCACACCTACCTCGCGTGCGATGTCGGCCTCGGAGGCACCCGGCGGCATCCCCCCGACCCGGACAAGTGAGCGAAGGCCGCTGGCAAGGGACGACACTGTCGACGGTCCGACACGTCCAGCATCGGACGACAGCATCGCCTGCCGCAGCATGCGCAGGGCCTCGGCGTATCGCCGCTCCCAGACGGCATCGGCGATCGAGAAGCCGGAGATGCCCGCCACGCCTGCGAAGTAATCACGCACATCATCGGCGCCGATCGGATTGACCTCGACATCGCTGCACAGCTGAGATACCGCGCTGCCCAGCAGCCCGAGGTCCTGCCCAATCGCCTCGTAGAGCGCAACAACAGCGTCGCTCGTCGCACGGCGCTTGCGGGACGCGAACTCGTGGTTGATGAACTCCGTCGTCGCCTTGCCACGCTTGAGCGGCTGACAGTCGACCACCTGCGCGCCGGCGGCCTTCAGATCGTCAAGGAGGGCCTTGCCCTTGTTCCCGCCCGGATGCGTGAAGACGAGGAAGACATTGTCGGACTGGTCGGCGATGACCTCGCGCACAGCCCTGGCCAGCTGATCGTCGGCACCATCGATCCCCTCGATCACGACCACTCCACCGTCGCCGAAGAGGTTCGGCGCGGCTGCCTCACGCAGTTCGTGGGCCGCCCTGTCGTCGCCGCCATCGATGACCGACCGCTGAACCGACGGATCAGCCCGCCTGGCCGCCGTGGACACCGCACGCACGGCCCGCTCCACCAGCACCGTCTCGGCGCCGATCGCGAGCGTGATCCGCGGAATCGTCATGATGACGGCAGCATGCCATGCCGGGTGACCACGCCGAGACCGGTCCCGGTCGAGACGACGGCCACCTCGCCCTCAAGGTCCGTACGCATGACGATGGCTCCGATCCCCCGCCACGCCGCGACGGTCTCGGCAGCCGGTTGGCCGTAGTCATTCCCGACACCCACGCTGATGAGCGCGATCGGGGCAGGAGCTGCCGCGATCAGCCGCGGTGACTGGTTGCGGGAGCCGTGATGCGGGACCTTGACGACATCGAACGAGCGTCCGCGCAGATCGGCGGCGAACGCGTCCTGGGCCTCGGTCTCCACATCGCCGCTCAGCAGCAGGTGCCGTCCGCGGATCGTGACGAGCAGCACGACACTGGCGTTGTTGGGAACCGAGCCGGCGCCAATCCGTCGACGGGGCCAGATCGCCTGCCAGGAGACATCACCCACAGTGCGGGCGTCACCGGCCGAGATCGACCCGGTCGCCACGCCCGCCTCGACCAGCAGCCGATCGGCTGCGTCCGCCTCCTCCACCGGGTCGCGGATCGGGTTGAGCAGGACCTCGCCGACCGACCGATGGCGCAGCACTCCGCTGAGTCCGCCTACGTGGTCGGCATGGAAGTGCGTGACGATGACCGCTGGGACTGCTGAGATCCCGGCGTCTGTCAGGCAGGCATCGATGGCATCGGGATCGGGTCCGGTGTCGACGACCACAGCACTGCCCTCACCCGCCCGCAGCAGGAGAGCATCTCCCTGGCCGACGTCGCACATGATGACGAACCAGCCCGGTGGCGGCCACCCGCGTCGGCCCGGCGGCAGGAGGGCCAGCACCACCAGCCCAGCAACGACCGCGAGGGATGCCACCGCTCGCACCGGAGGGGACAGGCCCGACGGCAGGAACCGCCGCCGCGCATAGAGGAGTCCGAGCACCAGCAGTGCGACGAGCGCGAGTGCTGCCAGCCCCGGCCATCCGGCGGGCCACGGCAGCGCAGCCAGGGGCAGGCCCGCACCGATGTGCGCGACGCCGGCAATCCAGGCAGCGGGCCACGCCGCGATGTGGGCGACGACGGTGGCCAGGCCGGGTGCGACAGGTGCCAGGCCCGCCGCGAGCAGGCCGAGGATCGTCACCGGTGCGACCACGGGCATGGCTAGCAGGTTCGCCGGCAGGGCGACCCACCCGACCGTTCCACCCATCGCCACGAGGACGGGCAGGGTGGCGAGCTGGGCAGCGACCGTGAGCGCGAGTGCCTCACGCAGTCCGGGCGGCCACTTTCGCGTCCAGCGCCAGCGGGCCAGCCAGTCGCCGACAGGTACCGCGAGGAGGATCAAGCCCGCCGTGGCCATCGCGGAGAGGGCGAAGCCCCACGAGGTGGCCAGCCAGGGGGCCAGCAGGATCAGGAGCAGGATTCCCGCACCGAGGATGGACGGTCCGGCGCGCCGCCCGCCCGTCAGCACGCCGACCGTCGCGATCGCGCCCATGGCGCAGGCGCGCAGCACGCTGGGCTGCGGGCCGACCAGGACGAGGAAGAACCCGAGGGCGGCGGCGACCCGGGCTGCCAACGGCAACCGCAGCAGGATGACCAGCGCGAGAACCACGGCCAGCACGATCGCGACATTGCCCCCGGAGACCGCCGTCAGGTGGGACAGGCCGCTGGTGCGCATGTCGACACCCAGCGCCGCAGGCTGGGTGGAGTCGTCGCCAACGGCCAGGCCAGCGACGAGCGAACCGGCATCGGGCGACGTACCGGCCAGGGCGGCCGTCAGCCCGGTCCGCATCTGGTGCGCGACGGCATCGACGACTCCCGGTCTGCCCGTGGACATCACGGTCCGGACGCTGACACTCGCAGCGGCGTCCGACTGGCCGAAGGCCGGCGCCAGACGGCCGGACACGTCGACCGGCGTGCCTGGCGGCGGGATCGTCATGCCCAACGGAAGGCGCAGTACCAACGGGATCTCGATGGCAAGGCCCTCGCCGCGGGCACTGACGTGATCCGTCGCCAATCGCACCTCGACGACGGATGTCTGCTGCCAGATCGCCGCGCCCGTCATGGTCCGCACGCGGGGCTCCGTGGCGATAACCCCATGCACGTGGACGGTTGCGCGGGCATCGACCCACCCGGCGAGTGGCGCGCTCGTCAACGTCGAGACGTTCAGGGCGGCCGCGAATGCACCGAGTAGGACGGCGATCAGTGCGATCACGGCCGCCCATCGGACGGGCACGCGCCGCCACGCCAGGACGCAGAGTATGGAGACGAGCAGGAACCCGGCGGCGGTCGTTGCTCCGGCGAGCTGACTCGCTGCCTCGTGCCGGGCGACCAGGGCCCCGGGCTGCACCAGCGCTGCGCGCGCAACGGCGGCCCCGAGCCAGACCCCGCCGGCTGGTACGAGCAGCCGCGCATCGCCGCCGATCGTCACACGTGGACGAGGGGACGCAGTTGAGCCAGGATCGCGTCGCCGATGCCGGATACCTCACCGAGTTCGTCCACGGAGCGGAAGGAACCGTTGGCGACCCGCCACGCCACGATGCGTCCGGCCAGCACCGGCCCCACACCGGGCAACCCATCCAGTACCGACTCCGTGGCCAGGTTGAGGTCCACCGGCACAGCCGCTGCGGTGCCATCCAGCGCGGCCCCCGCCACGACGGCCGCGCCCGCCACCGTCGGGCCGCCAACCACCACCTGCTCCCCGTCGACGAGGACCCGCGCGAGGTTGACGGTGTCGGCCGCGCGCCGGCGGGTGACGCCGCCAGCAGCGGCGACCGCATCGGCCACGCGCGCGCCGAGCGGTAGGTGCACCAGTCCCGGCCGGGCGACCAGACCCACCACGTGGACGACGACCTCGACCGTCGGTGCGACCGATGCCGTCGGCTCGACCACGGCGATCGGCGCGGCGGTGACCGCGGGCGAGGCCGCCGGGATTGGCCCGGGAGCCGAGTCCGGGACGCGGACACCGGTAGAAACAATCTCCGGCACCTGCGCAACCGCGCGCGGCCGCCCGCTCCACGCCCAGTAGCCGGAAAGCGCAAGCCCGGCAGCCATAAGCACGGCCAGGGCGCGGGTGGCGGCCGGGGACCAGGCGCTCAGGTGCAGCCGACGCCGGTCGCCCTCGTCAGCACGCGGCCAGACATCCTCAACGATCGGGTCCAGCAGGTCAGGGGTTGGCCGCCACTGCTCAGCAAATGCGGCAAGCCGGCGCTCGGCGGCGGCCACGGCACCGCGTGTGCCGATCCGGTTGCTCGTCGCGCGCCTCGCCATGCCGTGACGCTAGAAGCGGGTCGCGCACCAAGGTGCCCAACCGGCGGCGCTGTGGATACCCGACGGGTGGCAGCGATCCTGTGGACGATCGATCAGGAGCGGACAGCCCCCCAGGCTTCGCGAATATTGCGCTGATGTCTGACGAGGACCAGCAGCCCCAGGACGACGGCGAACCACATGTCGGACTCGTCGGTCCAGCCAACTGCCCAGCCGACGATGCCGCTGACGATCAGGGCGAAGGCCCCGAGCACCGCACCGAGCCCGACTCGGTGCCAGACGGCGACCCCCAGCCCGAAGGCCACCAGCACCGGGATCGCGAGCAGGGGCTGCACCCCGAGGATCGCGCCCAGAGTCGTCGCAACACCCTTGCCACCGCGGCCGCGCAGGTAGGGCGACGTGATGTGCCCCACCACGGCAGCCAGCCCGGCCACCTCGCCCGCCGTCTGGCCGACGAGGTATCCGAAGACCCATGCCGGCAGGAATCCCTTGAGGACGTCGAGGAACCCCACCACCACGCCCCAGCGGGCACCGAGCGCCCGACCCACGTTTGTGGCCCCCGGATTTCCGGACCCGGTCGCTCGCAGATCGACCCCGAACACCCGAGCGACGATCGCCGCCGGGTTGACGGCGCCGAGGGCGTAGCCCACAACCGCAGCGATCAGCCACCACACCGGTGCCGGCAGCTCGCTCATGACGTTGGCGCCCCCTCGTCGAATCGGGGAGCGATGACGACCGCGACCATGCCCGGCCCGACATGGGCGCCGACCACCCCGCCAACGAGGCCCTCGATCACATCGACCTGGGGCAGGCGTTCGCGCAGGTGTTCGGCCAGCGTCTGCGCCCGCTCCGCCGACCCGAGGTGCTGCACGGCGATATCGACGTCGTTGCCGTCCGCTGCCGTCACGGCGAGATCCTCAAGCCGCGCAAGTGCCCGGCCAGCCGTGCGCACCTGCTCGAGGCGATCAACGTGGCCATCCTCGAGCTGCAGGAGGGGCTTGACCTGGAGGGCCTGCCCGACCGCAGCACGTGCCGCGCTGATCCGACCACCGCGGCGCAGGTACTCAAGCGTGTCGACGTAGAAGTAGACATGCGATGCGAGTGCGCGCTGCTCGATGATCTCTGCGACTCGTGCGCCATCGGCACCGGCGCGTGCGGCGCGCGCGCCACTCACCGCAGCAAAGCCGAGCCCCATCGCGATCGAACGGGTGTCGACGACTCGGACAGGGATGTCGCACTCCTTCGCCGCCAGCAGGGCCGACTCATAGGTGGCCGACATCGACGCAGAGAGCGTGGCGACGACGATCTCCGTCGCTCCATCCTCTGCGGCCTGCGCATAAGCCTGCAGAAACCGCAGGGGTGATGGACGTGATGTCGTGACGGGGTGCCAGTCGCGCAGCGCATCCGCGACGCGCTGCGCCTGCGCATCCTCGGTCTCGTCGAATGCCTGGCCTCCGACGATGACCTGCACCGGCACGATGCCGATCCCCAGGTCCGCCGCCCAGCCTGCCGGCAGATAGCACGTCGAATCCGCGATCACGGCGACGTGCGCGGTTGCCATGCGGGAACCCTAGCCGCCCGCGGCCACCTCGCGCCGGAGTCCGGCCGCGGCCGTCGCTGGCACCACCTCGTCGATGACGACGCGCTCGGCCCCCACCCACGCCGCCGCCTCGCGGAGTGCCAGGGCGGTGCCTCGCAGGGACGTTGCCGAGGATGACTCCATCGTGACGCGCCGCGCGTGGAGGTCGGCTCCGTTGCGCTTGGGGTCGACCCGCGCCACCACCCTCCCCTGATGGAGCACCGGCATGGCGAAGTAGCCGTGCACTCGCTTGTGCGCCGGCGTGTAGGCCTCGATCCGGTGCCGCATGCCGAAGATCCGCTCGAGTCGATCGCGGTACCAGACCAGCGGGTCGAACGGCGACAGCATCGTTGTGCGATGACGGTCGCGCGCGCCATCCGCCAGCCATGTCAGCGCATCGGGCGTAGCCCAAGCCTTCGGCCAGCCGACGACGGACACCGGGACGAGGCCTGCCTCCTCCGCGTGCCGGGCGACCGCCGCACGCGGGAGGCGGTGCAC
This sequence comes from uncultured bacterium, assembly GCA_903908025.1. GTDB lineage: Bacteria > Actinomycetota > Actinomycetes > S36-B12 > S36-B12 > UBA10649. Next base: position 890 of record CAIVQM010000058.1, on the reverse strand, counting down.
ATCGGCGATGTCACCGGCGGTGCCGACGCCCATGACGCGTGCGCCTGCAGCGATGAGGGCTGCCAGGCACGCGTCATCGTCGAGGTCGTCGTGGAGCAGCGCATCCGGGACGACGTTCTCCGCCAGGTCGTAGGTGCGGCGCCAGCCGACCCGTCGCGACACGACGACCTCGCCGATGTCCAGCAGCCATTCCAGGGCGATCTTGGAGTCCGACCAGTCCCACCACTCACCGCCACGCTTGGCGCCGCCCACGTCACTCGTCGTGATGGGCCCGGTCTCGCGGATCAGGCGACGCAGCGCGTTCAGATCCTTGGTCGGCACGCCATGCCACCGCTCACCCTTGCGCTGGTAGTGGCGCCGCCGGAAGGCGAACAGCGGCCATGACTCCATCGGCAGGATGCATGCGGCATGCGACCAGTACTCGAAGGCATGTCCGTCGTCCCAGTAGGCCTGCTCGATCGCGGTGCGGCGGATGGCGCCATATCGGGCGTAGGCGATGAGCTCATGGGATCGAGCCAGTACCGAGATCGTGTCGAGTTGCACGGCGCCGAGTGCACCCAGCATCGAACGGACGATCTCGGTCTGCCGATGGGCTGACGAGCGCACGGCAGCCGACGGCGTCGGCTCCGACGACAGCAGCCCAGTCGACCAGAGGGCCACGCGCCGGGCATCGCCCGGCGCGATCTCAAGCATCAGGCAGGCACCACGTTGACGAGTTTCGGTGCACGCACGATCACCGTGCGGATGTCGCGACCCTCCAGCGCCTTCTGCAGCCCGGGGGCGGCCAACGCCAGTGCGCGAAGATCGTCCTCGGTGATCGTCGGCGACACCTCGATGCGGTCGCGGACCTTGCCGGCGACCTGGATGATGCAGGTGACCGAGTCCTCCAC
>CAIVQM010000057.1 GCA_903908025.1 uncultured bacterium | reverse complement strand
CGCGGCTGAGGACGGCGATGCCGGCGAAGGGCTCGGAGTATTGGGTGATCGCATCGGTGATCTGCGGGAGTGCTGCGCGCAGGTCGACGGTCAGGGCGGCGTAGGCGTCGATGGCCTCGTCGGACAGCGGCATCGCCACACCGCCGATGCGTGCGTAGCCGGGATGCACGCGGCCACCGGTCGCAAGCTCCTGGATGGCGGCGAGTCGCTCGCGCATGGCTTCGAGGATCTCGCGAGCGTCGCCACCGACGGGGGCGATGAAGGCGAGGGTGGCGGAGACGCGGTTGGCCTCGGCCAGGAGCGTCCGGGTCCAGGTCGCGCGCTCGGGAGGCGTGATGCCGAGCGCCGACTCGAGGGCGAGGGCGACGCCGACCTCGGAGGAGAAGGCCGACAGCCAGTCGTGCCGGTTGGCGAGCAGCATTGCCTGGCGGTAGTCGCGGGCCTCGAACAGTTTCTCGGCGCTGCGGTGCATGAGGCCGACGCGCGGGTCGGCCTCGGTGACAATGCCGTCGTCGACCACGACGTTGAGCTGGAAGCCCGGGTGCGTGACGGGATGGTGCTCGCGCAGCGGGAGTGGAGCGTCGCACGGGAGTATCGCGGCGACACCGATGCCCAGCAGGATCTCGGTCGCCATCCGGTCATCGTGCCAGACCGCGGGCATCGCCTCGGCGGCGCTGGAGCGCGCACTCGCGCAGCCGACCGGACGGGTGCGGTCTACGCTCCGTCAGGTGAGCACATCGGGGCCTCCGCGCCTGCGTGTCGGGATCGTGGGAGCCGGACGTGTCGGTGCCGTCCTCGGCGCCGCGCTGCGACGTGCGGGCCACGAGATCGTCGGGGTGTCGGCGGTGTCTGACCTGTCTCGACTGCGGGCCGATGCGCTGCTTGCGGGCGTGCCGATCCTGCCCGTGCCGGAGGTCGTGGCGGATGCCGATCTCGTCCTGCTCGCTGTTCCCGACGATGTGCTGCCCGCGCTTGTTGCCGGACTCGTCGACACGGGGGCCATCCACGCGGGGCAGTTCGTCGCCCACCCGTCCGGCCGCTACGGCACCGAGGTCCTCGAGCCGGCGCAGCGCGTGGGCGCACTGACCCTGGCCATCCATCCCGTGATGACGTTCACCGGCACGACCGTCGACCTCGCCCGTCTGGCCGACTGCCCGTTCGGCGTCACGTCGTCGGATGCCGTCCGGCCGGTGGCGGAGGCGCTCGTCGTGGAGATGGGCGGTGAGCCAGTGTGGGTGCCGGAGGAGGCACGCGGGCTGTATCACGCGGCGATCGCCTTCGGTGCGAACTACCTGATGACCGTGGTGCTGCAGTCGCTCGAACTCCTGCGAGATGCGGGGATGGCCGAGCCGCAGCGGCTGATGGCCCCGCTGCTGAGTGCCTCGCTCGACAACGCGCTGCGTCACGGCGATGCGGCCCTGACCGGCCCGGTGGCGCGCGGCGACGCCGACACCGTGGCCCATCACCTTCATCGCATCGCGGAGGTCTCGCCTGCTGCCGCTGCTGCTTATCGCGCGCTCGCAAGGCTGACGGCTGATCGCGCGGTGGCAGCCGGACTGATCGACGTTTCGGCGGCGGCGGAACTGCTGGTCGTGCTGTCAGCAGAGGGGGAGCCGGCATGACGGCACGCGTGTTGACGACGGTTGCCGAACTCGCACCAACTCCCGGCGCTGCGGGCACGCGCGTCGTCGTCATGACGATGGGCGCTCTGCACGACGGCCACGGTGAGCTCGTGCGGGCTGCGCGCCTGCGGGCCGGCTCGTCGGGCACCGTCATCGTCACGGTGTTCGTCAACCCCACGCAGTTTGGTGTAGGCGAGGACTTCGCCCGCTACCCGCGCACGCTCGACGACGATGTCGCGCTGTGCAGCGCTGCGGGCGCTGACATCGTCTTCGCGCCGTCCGCAGTCGAGGTGTACGGACCGGCCGAGGGTTTCGGGCCGAACACGGTCACCGTCGAGCCCGGTCCGCTGGGCGACATCCTCGAGGGCGGGTCACGTCAGGGCCACTTCCGCGGCACGCTCACCGTCGTCGCGAAGCTGATGGGGATGACGCAGCCCCACATCGCGATGTTCGGGGAGAAGGACTACCAGCAGCTCGTGCTGATTCGCCGGATGGCGAGTGACCTCAGCATGCCCGTCGAGATCGTCGGCGTGCCGACCGTGCGGGAGCCCGACGGGCTCGCACGCAGCAGCCGCAACCGGTACCTGTCCGAGGACGAGCGCCGTATCGCGCAGGTCGTGCCGCGTGCCCTCGACGCGGCTGCGGCTGCGGCTGTCGATGGCGCTCAGGCTGCTGTCACCGCCGGGCTGGCCGTCCTCGCCGCCGAGCCGGGTGCATCGCTCGACTACCTGGCCGTGACCGACACCGAGCTCGGCCCGGCACCCGCTGCCGGACCGGCGCGCGTGCTCATCGCGGTCAGGGTGGGGTCGACGCGACTGATCGACAACCGTGCTGCGACGGTGGGGGCATGACGCCGACGCCGCTTCGCATCCCGCGACGGCTGACGGCTGCTGAACCGGGCTGGATCGCGCGCGCTGACGTCATCGTCGTCGGCTCGGGCATCGCCGGGCTCACGGCCGCGCTACGGGCCCGTGCCATCGGACGCACGGTGCTGCTCGTCACGAAGGCTCAGGTCAACGAGGGCTCCACCCGATGGGCTCAAGGCGGCATCGCGGCCGCGCTGTCCGAGGAGGACTCGCCGGAGGAGCACCTGCACGACACCCTCGTGGCGGGCGTCGGCCTGTGCGACGCGGATGCCGTGCGCATTCTCGTCACGGAAGGACCGCCCGCGGTCCGGGAGCTTATCGAGGTGGGCGCGCACTTCGATCGCGATGCCAGTGGCCAGATCGCACTGACGCGCGAGGGCGGTCATCTGCGCGACCGCATCGCCCACGCAGGCGGCGACGCCACGGGTGCGGAGATCTCCCGAGCACTGGTGGCTGCCGTTCGACGTGACCCCGGCATCGAGGTCGTCGAGAACGCCCTTGCCCTCGACCTGCTTCGTGATGCAACGGGCGCTGCGCAGGGCGTGACCCTGCACGTCATGGGCTCCGGCCAGCGCGACGGCATCGGTGCGGCGCTCGCGCCCGCGGTGATCCTGGCAACGGGTGGCTTCGGCCAGGTGTTCGGCCAGACGACCAACCCCTATGTCTCGACGGGCGACGGCGTCGCGCTTGCTCTGCGGGCCGGTGCCGACATCGCCGATATGGAGTTCGTGCAGTTCCACCCGACGGTCATGTGGCTCGGGCCGCTTGCTCAGGGGCAGCAGCCGCTGGTGTCCGAAGCGGTGCGCGGTGAGGGTGCCGTCCTACTCGACAACAGCGGCACGCGCTTCATGCTCGACCAGCATCCGCTAGCCGACCTCGCGCCCCGCGACATCGTCGCGAAGGCGATCATGCGGCGCATGCGCGAGGAGGGCAGCCCGCATGTGTGGCTCGACGGCCGCATGCTCGGCGCCGACACCTGGTTGCAGCGCTTCCCGACCATCCTCGAGTCCTGCCGCTCGCGCGGCATCGACCCCGTCACCGACCTGATCCCCGTCGCTCCCGCGCAGCACTACGTGTCGGGGGGTGTGCGCACCGACCTGTCGGGCCGCGCGAGCATCCCCGGCCTGTATGCGTGTGGCGAGGTCGCGTGCACCGGTGTGCACGGGGCCAACCGGCTGGCGTCCAACTCGCTACTCGAAGGCCTCGTGTTCGCGCGACGCATCATCGCGGCGCTGGGGGAGGACGAGGTCGTCGTGCGCGACCCGATGCCGCTGCCCAGTAACGACGGCCTGCTTCCGCACGGGGTGCGTCGCCCTATCCAACAGGTCATGGACACCGATGCGGGCGTGCTGCGCAGTGCGAACTCGCTGCTCGAGGCGGAGACGGCGCTGCAGGAGTTCGGTGCGGCTAGCGGCGCAGCACCGTCGACGGAGGACTGGGAGACGGCGAATATCCACCAGATCGCGAGCGTCCTGGTGCGGCATGCCCTCATCCGCACGGAGACGCGCGGGTCGCACTGGCGCGAGGACTTCCCGGACCGCGACGATGAGCGCTGGCGCCTGCGGCTGGTGACGAGCGTTGATGACGACGGCAACCTGCGCACGATCGAGGAACCGGTGACGGGAGAAATCACATGAGCGACGCAGCCGATCCGACGGCGCCGCGGATCGATGACGCCATCCGTGCGGAGCTGACGGCCGCCGGGCTCAACCCGGACGACCTGCAGCTGTTGATCCGCCTCGCCGTCGAGGAGGACCTCGACGGAGGTGTCGACGTCACAACCGTTGCGACCGTCCCCGTCGGCCAGCGCGCGACGCTCGACCTCGTCGCGCGCCGACCCGGCATCACCGCGGGTGTTCCGGTCGCCGCAGCCGTGTTCTCCTACGTATGCGGTGACAGCGCGACGATCCGCGAGGTAACACCAGATGGCACCCGTGTCGCCGAGGGGACGGTCGTCATCTCCGTCACCGGACCGACGCACGATCTGCTGCGCGCCGAGCGCCCGGCTCTGAACCTGCTCGGCCACCTCAGCGGCATCGCGACGCTCACCGGCGTGTGGGTCGACGCCATCGCCGGCACCGGTGCAGCGATCCGTGACACCCGCAAGACCCCGCCCGGCATGCGCCGGCTGGAGTAGTACGCCGTGCGCTGCGGCGGGGGGAGTCAACCACCGCATGTCCCTATCGGACGCTGCACTGGTCAAGGACAACCACGTGGTTGCTGCGGGCGGTGTTGCTGCGGCGTTCGACGCGGTGCGGCGCGAGTTCCCTGGCATCGACGTCGAGGTCGAGGTCGACTCGCTCGCCCAGCTCACGGAGGTCCTCGAGGCCGGCGCTGATCTCGTCCTGCTCGACAACTTCACCGTGGACGACATGCGTGAGGCGGTCCGTGTCACCGCGGGACGTGCGCGTCTGGAGGCCTCGGGCGGCCTGTCCCTGTCGGTGGCCGCCGAGGTCGCCAGCACGGGGGTCGACTACCTTGCCGTCGGAGCCCTCACCCATTCCGCCCCGGTGCTCGACATCGGTGCCGACCTTCGTCAGGAGTCGTAGTGCTACTCGCGATCGATGTCGGCAACACCAACACCGTCCTTGGCATGTACGACGGTGACGCCCTGATCTCGTCATGGCGCATCAAGACCGATGCCCGCACGACTGCTGATGAGATGGCCCTGACGTACCGCGGCCTGCTCGCCGACCAGGACCCCGTCACGGGCATCGCGCTGTGCAGCACCGTCCCGGCCGTGCTGCGTGAGATGCGCGTCATGCTCGATCGCTACTTCGCCGACGTCGCCACCGTCATCGTGGAGCCGGGCACCAAGACCGGCGTCCCCGTCCTCACGGACAACCCGAAGGAGGTGGGCGCCGACCGCATCGTCAACACGATCGCGGCGCATCACCTGTTCGGCGGCCCGTGCATCGTCGTCGACTTCGGCACCTCGACCAACCTCGACGTCGTCTCCGCCAAGGGCGAGTTCCTCGGCGGTGCCCTCGCCCCCGGCATCGAGATCTCCATCGACGCCCTCGCGCAGCGCGCGGCCCAGCTCCGCAAGGTCGAGCTCGTCCGTCCGCGCTCGGCCATCGGCAAGAACACCGTCGAGGCCCTGCAGTCAGGCGCGCTCTACGGATTCGCCGGCCAGGTCGACGGCCTCGTCGACCGCATCATCGCCGAGCTCGGCGAGGTCACGGCCGTGGTGGCGACGGGTGGCCTCGCACCGATCGTCGTGCCCGAGTCGCGGCGGATCACGCACCACGAGCCGGATCTCACGCTGCTCGGCCTGCGCATGGTGTTCGACCGCAACGCCTCCTGACCACATGGGTATCAGCTGAGACCGTGTAATTGACGGGTGGACACCGCCGTCACCGCCGTCGTGTCACTGACCACAGTCTCCTTCGGAGGCCTTCGCCTAGCCGGGTGTGTCGTGACCTAGGGAAAACCCTAGGTCTCATTTGCGCCCGTACCCAGCGCGTGTTTCAGTACCGAATCGGGCCCATGGGGGTGGGTGCAGGGCACTGGTTCTGAGGAGGGCTTCTACATGCGTTTACGGAGGATTCTGGCCGCGACGGCGGCGGCAGTGATGGTGGCGGGAGGGGTGAGCCTCGCGGTCGCGCCGACCGCGTCGGCGGTGGATTGCCCCACGGTGGCTCCCAATGGACAAGTGTCCCCGGGCCTCCCGTACGGCTCCCAGTACAACGACTTGTCTGGCTGCGACCTGTCCGGCGCGAACCTGTACCGCGCGCCACTGAGATTCGGGAAACTCGCAGGCGCGAACCTGTCCGGCGCGTACCTGGCCAATGCGAACCTGATCGGCGCGGACCTGACCGGCGCGAACCTGACCGGCGCGGACCTTACCGGCGCGGACCTGACCATGGCGTTTGTGTACTGCAGTGACACGGGAGTCCTCGGCACTGGGATCAAGGGGGCGCCCTCGGGGTTTCTGCCCGACGACTGGCAACTGACGGGCGGGACGCTGTCGGTGCCCGTCAAGGCGTGTCCCAGGCGCGGTGAGATCCCCGCGTCGGCTGATGTTCCCTGCCCCACGATCAATCCGGAGACGGGGAAGTTCGATCCGCGGCCGGCTCCGAACCTGAACTGGTCGGCGTGTGACCTGACACGTGGGGATTGGCGGGGGGCGAACGCGACCGGGATGACTCTCTACCGGACGCTCTGGGGATGGAGCGACGCGAAGGGTGCGCTGCTGCGGGGGGCGAACATGTCTGAGGTCACCTTCCTGGGGCCGGTGGACCTGACGGGCGCGGACCTGAACGGGGTCGACCTGGACAAGGCGGACCTGAGCCAGGCGTACGTGGTTTCCAGCGGGGACACCGGGAACCTGGGCTGCGGCATCAAGGGTGACCCGCGTCTGCTTCCGCACGGCTGGGCGCTCACCGGGCCCGAGCGCTGCCTGAAGACCAAGGTCAATGCGGGTGGCTCCGGCGATACGGGGAGCGCGGCACCGCATGCGTGCGGGCGCATGATGATTCCGAAGCAGAGCTCGAGGCTGTTGAAGAGCGAGGCAGGTCAGGCATCGGTCTATGCCCGGGGGATGACCTGTGGCGAGGCGATTTCGTTAGTGGAGGAAGTCACGCAGGATGGGGCCGTCACCCCGGACGAACTGCAGAGACGATGGGGCAGGCTGCTCGCCGCCCCGAGCCAGCAGCAGGAGGACCTGAGCCAGCAGCAGGAGGAGCTGTGGATT
>CAIVQM010000056.1 GCA_903908025.1 uncultured bacterium | reverse complement strand
GCAGCGACCGCTTCGAAGGACGGCACCTGTCGACCTACGAAGGGATGCTCTACGAGCGACACGCGCTGAACATCGCGGCGTCTCCGGAGCAAGCGTTCGCAGTGATCTGTTCGCTCGGCGGGGATGTCGGCTGGCCCGCCGGCAATTGGCTGTGGCAGACCCGCGGGCTGCTCGACCGTTTCGTCGGTGGCGTCGGGATGCGGCGTGGACGACGACACCCCCGCGAGTTGATGGTCGGCGAACCGGTCGATTTCTGGCGGGTTGAGGCACTCCAGAAGGACAAGCTGCTCCGCCTGCGAGCCGAGATGAAACTTCCGGGCGCCGCGTGGCTGCAGTTCGAAGTGGCCGAACGTGAGGGTGGGTGCGCCGTCGAACAGACCGCCTTCTACGACCCGCGCGGCTTCCTCGGATACGTCTATTGGTATCTGGTCCTGCCGTTCCACCGATTCGTGTTCCCCGGCCTGCTCACGGCAATCCGCGAGCGCGCCGAGGCCGAGCGTGCGGCGGTAGACCCATCCGTCGTGTGAACCATCGATGCGGACGTCGCGAGGCGCCCGCGTCGTGGCCGCTCTGCTGCGACTCAATCGGACGCGCGTACCAGGACGCCCGGCAGGTCGGCGAAGCCGGCGCGATCGAAGGTGACCACAGTTCGGTTCGTGGCCCGCGCCGTGGCCGCGATGATCAGATCGTGCGCTCCGCGCGGGCGACCAGCCCTGCGGACCGCAACGAGCAACGCCGTGTGCGCCCTCGCGACATCGACTCCGTAGTCGATGACCTGAAGCGTTGCGAGTACATCGTCGAGGAAGGCGCGGCGATTCGTTCGTCGACGGCCAGAGGCCAGCTCGACACCGACGCCGAGTTCAGCAACGGTGATCGCCGCGATCGCCGGTTCGTCATCGTCGGCGATCATGCGATCCAGATCAAACGCTCCTCGCTCAGCAGCGATCAGCACATTGGTGTCGAGCAGCAGTGCAGTCAGAACCGCTCCTCGGTGACCAGTTGCGAACGGAGATCGGCCACCTCGCCGCTCCAGTCGGCATCGACGCGGTGCCGGCGAAGCAACTCTTTGGCAAGGGCGCCCGAGGCCGCTTTGACGGGCTCGAGTTGAGCGATGACTTTGCCGCGGCGAACGATTCTGAAGGTCTCGTGTCGGTGCTCGACCGCGTCAAGGAGATCAGCGAAGCTCCGCGACGCCTCGGTGGCAGTGATCTCTGGCATGCAGTCAGATTATCTGATAATCGGAGAACCGACGACCCCGACAACTACCCGCATCGCTAACGCTCTGCAGCGAGGGTGAACCGCTCAGCTCGCCGGCTTCGGGGGGCGCAGCAGCATCTCCTGCGCCAGCACGGACACGAGCCGACCGCTCGCATCGTGCGCCGTGGCGGTGTACAGCCCTCGCCGTCCGCCGACCTTCACCGCGCTGCAGTCGAAGTACACCCACTCGTCGGCGCGCACCGGATGATGGAACCACATCGCGTGGTCGATGCTGGGACCCGCGGGTGGAAGCTCATCGTTGGCCAACGCCACGAACCCGGTGGACAGGTCGGACGTGTACACGTGGAGACACGCATGCACCAACCGGTCGTCGGGCACCGGGACACAGATGCGCACCCAGCCTTGGCTGAACGGCATGACACCGGTCTCGTCCCCGACGCGGGCGACCGCATGGCGGATGTCGCAAATCTCGTGCCATGTCGGGATCGGGACACCCAGCTCGGCCGGCACCACGTCGAGCGCCATCGGCTGGGTGAAATCGGGGCCGTCGAGATCGACGTGGAACGAGCAGGTCATCTCCCAGATCACCTCACCGTCCTGTAGCGCCGCGACTCGGCGCGCCGAGAACGAGCCCCCGTCGCGGTCGCGGTCCACCTTGTACAGCACCGGCCGGAGCGAGTCGCCCGGCCGCAGGAAGTAGCCGTGGAGCGAATGTGGGAACCGGCCGGCAGGAACCGTTCGGGCCGCGGCCATGAGCGCCTGCGCCGCTACCAGTCCCCCGAAGAGCGACCAGAACTCGGTGCGGAAGCTGCTGGGCCTCCCGCGGAAGATGTCTCGGTCGACCTGTTCGAGGTCGAGCCAGTCCAGTAGATCGGTCGACGCGCTCATATCGTCCTGCAATCTAGGAGCACACGCTGTGCGAACACCACTGGCGCGCCCGCGTCGACAATCTGCCATCGCGAGTACCCTGCCGCCGATGAGGACAGAAGCACCGGACGGGCCCGCAATCACCGCGCCGGGGGTGCTCTGCTTCTATGTCGGCTACACCCCAGACCTGGCCCCCTCGGAGCCCTTCGAGCAGCCGTTCTACGGTGCCGAACTCGCCACGGTGCGACTCGCGGAACAGCTGACCCGCTTCTACGACGTCTACGTGTTCGGGGCCCTGTGCTCGGACGCGGACCGCAACGGCGTTCACTACCGCAACTCGAACGGGCTGAACGACTTCCAGCGCGACCATGTCGTCGACGTGATGATCATCTCGCGGTACGTCCACTATTTCCTGGAGTTCACGAATCGGGCAGCGAAGACCTTCCTCTGGTTCCACGATGTGCTCGCCCAGCCGTACTGGCAGTTTCATG
>CAIVQM010000055.1 GCA_903908025.1 uncultured bacterium | reverse complement strand
GCCGTCGAGGGTCTGATCCATCACGAGCACAAGGCCGAGGATGCTGCTCCTGAGGCCGTGGTCGTCGAGACCGTTGTCGAGGATGCTGCTCCTGAGGCCGTGGCCGACGAGGCCGTTGTCGTCGAGGCCGTGGCAGACGCCACCGACGAGGCGCAGGCCTGATGCTCGAGGACGCCCTGGGTCACTTGGTCCGTGGCATCGTCGATCATCCGGAGGATGTCGATGTGCGGATGCGCACCAACCGTCGTGGACGTTCCCTCGACGTGCGGGTGCATCCGGACGACATGGGCCGCGTGATCGGCCGCTCCGGCCGCACCGCGACCGCACTCCGCACGGTCATCACCGCGCTCAATGACGACCACGGTGTGCGTATCGACTTCCTCGACGTCGTCGAGCGTTAGTCCATTGCGCGTCGTCGTCGGACGCATTGGCCGGCCCCACGGAATCCGTGGTCAGGTCACGGTCGAGGTCCGTACCGACGAACCCGATGAGCGTTTCGCCCCGGGTGCTGTGCTTTCGGTCGACGGTCCAGTCTCTGAACTGGTCGTCGAGCGAACGCACTGGCACTCGGGGCGTCTGCTTGTCTCGTTCGTCGGCGTGACCGATCGCGGCGAGGCCGAGGCCATCCGCGGGCTGCTGCTGCACGTCGAGCGGGGAGAGGACGAGACCCCCGACGAGCCGGACGAGTACTACGACAGTTCGCTGACGGGCTGCACCGCCGTGCTGGTCGATGGCAGTGAGCTGGGTGAGGTCACCGAGGTCCTGCACCTGCCGTCACAGGACATGCTGGTCGTGCGGCTGGCGGACGAGCGCGATGTGCTCATCCCCTTCGTGTCGGAGATCGTGCCGGCGGTCGACATCGTCGCCCGGCGCGTCGTGGTCGACCCGCCCGTGGGGCTGCTCGACCCCCCTGATGCCTGATGCGCATCGACATCGTCTCCATCTTCCCGGCCTATCTCGAGCCGCTGCGCCTGTCACTTGTCGGGAAGGCGATCGACGCCGGCCTCGTCGACCTGCGGGTCCACGACCTGCGCTCCTTCACGCATGACCGGCACAACACGGTCGACGACACGCCGTACGGCGGTGGCCCCGGCATGGTCATGAGCCCCGAGCCGTGGGGCGAGGCGCTGGACGGCATCGCGGCCTCAGATGCAGGCCGCCGTCCGACCCTTGTGATCCCGACCCCTTCGGGCATCCCGTTCGGCCAGCCGCTGGCGCAGGAGTGGTCGGCATCGCCGTGGCTGGTCTTCGCGTGCGGGCGGTACGAGGGCATCGATGCCCGCGTGTCCGCGCATTACGCCACGCGCGTGGACTGGGCCGGGGTGTGTGAGGTGTCGATCGGCGACTACGTCCTGGCCGGGGGAGAGGCGGCCGTCCTCGTCATGGTCGAGGCGGCTGTGCGACTCGTGCCCGGTGTGCTGGGCAATGCCGTCAGTGTCGTGGATGACTCCTTCGCTGCGGGCCCGATGGCCGATCTGCTCGAGGGCCCGGTCTTCACCAAGCCGCCCGCGTGGCGCGGACTCGATGTGCCCGACGTGCTGCTGAGCGGGCACCATGGCCGCATCGCCGACTGGCGCCTGGAGCAGGCGCGCGAGCGCACTCGCGCCAACCGCCCCGACCTACCCGACCTACCCGCCTAGCGCTGCGGCCACTCGGACCTCTCCCGTTGGGTGGCACTCATCGGAGTCAGGGGCGGGGGCCTGGGGAGCCACGGGTCAGGCAAGGGCGGCAGCGACGACGTCACGGGCATCGGCCTGGATCTGCGCCAGATGCTCGTCGCCGAGGAAGGACTCGGCGTAGATCTTGTAGACGTCCTCGGTACCCGACGGTCGGGCGGCGAACCAGCCGTTCTCGGTGGTGACCTTGAGCCCACCGATGGTCGCCCCATTGCCGGGCGCGTGGGTCAGGCGCGCGGTGATCGGCTCGCCCGCGAGTTCGGTTGCGGTGACCTGGTCGGGTGACAGGCGCCCGAGCGCGGCCTTCTGCTCACGCGTTGCGGGCGCGTCGACCCGGGCGTAGGACGGATCGCCGAAGCTGGCTGTCAGCCGCGCATAGTGCTGCGAGGGTGACTGACCCGTCACGGCGAGGATCTCCGACGCGAGCAGGGCGGCGATGATGCCGTCCTTGTCGGTTGTCCAGACGGAGCCATCCCGACGCAGGAACGATGCCCCCGCGCTCTCCTCGCCGCCGAAGGCCACCGAACCGTCGATCAGGCCGGGCACGAACCACTTGAAGCCGACCGGCACCTCCCAGAGCCGTCGGCCCAGATGGTTGACCACCCGATCGATCATGGAGGAGCTGACGACGGTCTTGCCGACGGCGGCATCCGCTCGCCACTGCTCGCGATGCGTCATCAGGTATTCGATCGCGACGGCGAGGAAGTGGTTGGGGTTCATCAGCCCACCATCGGGCGTGACGATGCCGTGGCGGTCCGAGTCGGCGTCGTTGCCGGTAGAGATGTCGAAGTCAGCGCGTCGTTCGATGAGTGAGGCCATCGCATACGGCGACGAGCAGTCCATCCGGATCTTGCCGTCCCAGTCCAGGGTCATGAAGGGCCAGGCGGGATCGACGCGGGGGTTGACGACGGTGAGCTCGAGCTGGTGGCGTTCGGCGATCGCCGCCCAGTAGTCGACGCTGGCCCCGCCAAGGGGGTCTGCGCCGATCCGGATGCCGGCAGCCCGGATGGCATCGAGGTCGACGACGTTGGGCAGGTCGTCGACGTAGGTCCCCATGAAGTCGTAGCGGCCCGTGGTGTCTGCGGACAGTGCTGCCGGCAGGGCGATGCGGCGGACGCCCGCGAGCTTGTCGGTCAGGTAGGCATTGGCCTGGTCCTGGATCGGACCGGTGATGTCCGAACCGGCGGGGCCACCGTCCGGCGGGTTGTACTTGAAGCCGCCGTCACGCGGCGGATTGTGGGAGGGCGTCACGACAATCCCATCGGCCCGGGCGGGATCGTCGATCGCGCGGCCATCGTTGTATCGGAGGATGGCGTGGGAGAGCGCAGGCGTGGGCGTGTAGCCGTCTGCTGCATCGATGAGGACGCGCACGTCGTTGGCCGCCAGCACCTCGAGGGCGGTGCCCCAGGCGGGCTCGCTGAGGGCGTGGGTGTCGCGCGCCAGGAAGAGCGGCCCACCGATGCCGGCAGCGCGACGGAGATCGCAGATGGCCTGGGTGGTCGCGGCAATATGGTCCCCGTTGAAGGCGCCATCGAGCGCGGAACCACGGTGCCCGGAGGTCCCGAAGGCCACCCGCTGGGCGACGTCACTCGGATCCGGATGCCGGGTGGCGTACGCAGACACCAGGCCGGGCACGTCGATGAGGTCGGCTGGCTGCGCCAACTGTCCTGCTCGGGGGTGGATGGACACGCCGTCTCCCTGCTCGCGGGGCCCGCCGGCACGAGCCGGCTGCCCTGGTTTTGGCCGCTGGCGACCATCGTGGCAGACTACGAGGGCTCATCTCAGCCTGTCCTCGGACGGGCCTCGGACTGCCCCGCCACAGGGGACGCGGTCCGGGAGGGCATCCGGCCTCGGCCGCGACGCACGACCTCCGTCCCCACAACCGTGGGCGACCTGTGGCGCCTGCAGGAAGCGACACCGACATGAAGACTCTCGACGCCGTTGATGCGGCATCACTCAAGGCCGACATTCCCGACTTCCGCGCAGGCGACACCCTCAAGGTGCACGTCAAGGTCGTCGAAGGCAACAAGTCCCGCGTCCAGCTGTTCCAGGGTGTCGTCATCGGCCGCTCCGGCGACGGTGTCAGAGAGACCTTCAAGATCCGCAAGGTCTCCTACGGCGTTGGTGTCGAGCGGACCTTCCCGCTGCACACGCCGATCATCGACAAGATCGAGGTCGTGACCCGCGGCGACGTCCGTCGCGCCAAGCTCTACTACCTGCGCGACCTGCGCGGCAAGAAGGCCAAGATCCGCGAGCTCCGCGAGAACGTCAAGACCGAGGGCTGATCCGGTTGGCCGAGACCACCAGGGAACGGCAGTCCTGGTGGGATATCCCTGTCACGATCGGCATTGCGATCGCTGTCGTCCTGCTGATCACCACCTTCGTAGCCAAGCCGTTCTCCATCCCCTCAGGGTCGATGGAGGACACGCTCGGCATCGGCAACCGGGTGCTGGTGAACCGCGCCGTCTACCACGTGCGCGGGATCGAGCGCGGTGATGTCGTGGTCTTCGACGGGTCCGACTCCTTCGTGCCAGCCACCGACGTCCCGCAGCGCAACCCGGTCGCCGGGGCGGTGACGTGGGTGGGGCAGTCCATCGGCATCGTGCCGCCCGACTCGACGGACTTCATCAAGCGGGTCATCGGGGTCGGTGGGGACCGAGTCACGTGCTGCGATGCGCAGGGTCGCATCACGGTCAATGGCACGCCGCTCGAGGAGGACTACCTGTATCCGGGCGACGCGCCGAGCACGCAGGAGTTCGATGTGGTCGTCCCGCAGGGCATGCTGTGGGTCATGGGTGACCATCGCTCCAACTCGGCCGACTCGCGCGCCCACATGGGTGACCCGGGTGGCGGCTTCGTGCCCGAGGCCAAGGTCGTCGGGCGCGCGATGACGGTGCTGTGGCCCCTGTCCAACATGCAGGCGTTGGAGATCCCGTCGACCTTCTCGAGCGTGCCCCCTGCGTCGGGCGGCGACTCCTAGTGGCCGTCTCTGCTCGCGACCCGCACGCCCCGCTCCCGGACCCGCTGCCGGGCCGGGGCCGGCATGCGCGCGGGCAGGACCCGCGACCGGAGAAGGGCGGCGTCGGCCGCTGGTTCCGCGAGACCTCGATCATTATCGTGTCCGCCCTGGTGTTGTCGGCCCTCGTCCGCGCCTTCCTGATTCAGGCCTTCTACGTACCCAGCGCCTCGATGGAGGACACCCTCCTGATCAGCGACCGAATCATCGCGTCGAAGATCACCACGACGATGTCCGGTGTCAGTCGCGGCGAGGTCGTGGTGTTCAAGGATCCGGGCGACTGGCTGCCCGATCCGCCACCGCCGCCGGGAGGGGTCCGCGGTGCGCTGCGTACGGGCCTGACCTTCATCGGCATGCTGCCCAGCGACACCGGGCAGGACCTCGTCAAGCGCGCCATCGGGCTCGAGGGCGACCGCGTGGCCTGCTGCAATGCCGACGGTCGCATCGTCCTCAACGGTGTTCCGCTCGTCGAGGACTACATCAAGGGGCCGACCAACCAGGTGCAGTTCGACATCATCGTGCCGCCGGACTCCATCTTCGTCATGGGCGACAACCGTGGCGACTCGAGGGATTCGCGGTTCCACCTGGAGACCGACAACGGCTCGGTGCCCGAGCCCGATGTCGTGGGTCGAGTCGTCCTGAAGGTGTGGCCCTTCGGCCGATTCGGGACCGTGCCGATTCCCGAGATCTTCGGGGATCCGCAGGTCTCCCAGGGCTCGACTCCCTAAGCGCATGCACTCTGCGCCGCTGACGTTGCGGGTCGAGCGAGCAATGCTGCGCGCTGGGGTCACGGGACTCGCCTGCGTCGACGAGGCCGG
>CAIVQM010000054.1 GCA_903908025.1 uncultured bacterium | reverse complement strand
ATTCGACTTCGACCTGCGCCGCGACGACCCGTACCTCTCCTATGCCGCACTAGCTGATCTCCTACGCGTGCCCGTCCGCACCGAAGGTGACGTCCCGGCCCGCTATGGCGTGCTCGTCGATCAACTGCCCGTCAGCGCCGACCTCATCGACGCGTGCATCGACGAACTACTACGACTCGGCGACGGTCCCGTCGACGTGCCCCTGCCCAAGGTCGTGCGCCTGCCCGAAGGAACCACCTATGCGTGGATCGAGGGCCCGCTCGGCATCAGCGGCTGCCTCGTCGTCAGCGCCGGTGACAAGTCACCGCACCGGATGAAGATCCGGTCGGCGTCCCTCGCCACCATGCAGGTCATGGGCCATGCCCTCGCCGGCACGCCCTACGACGCCCTGGCCGATGCCGTGATGTCGTTCCCCATGGTCATCGGCGATGTCGACCGCTAGCCAGGAGTGAGCCACCACCCTGCCGAGCGGCCAATCGTGGGGGCTACAACCGGACGAGCAACCCCCACTACTGGCCGCTCGCCGAGAGGGGGAAGGTCGGCTCGCCGATTGCGGCGGACAAGCCATGCAGCGGGCTACTCATCCTTGTCGCGCCGTCGCGCCTGACCTGCACCCTCACCACCCCGCCGAGTGGCCAATCTTGGGGTTTCAATCGCCTCAGGAAGCCCCACCACTGGCCGCTCGCGGACGAGGGGAGGGGGGAGGGGTGAAGCGGGGACCGGCTAGGACTCGCCGTGCTCCTGCAGGTAGGTCACGAAGCGGGCGCGCAGCAGGGCCTCGGTGGTGGGATCGAGCTCCTTGTCGCCGACCATCTCGCGCCAGGCCCGCACGCTCTCGATGATCGTGCCGCCGACGGCACCGAGGTCGCCGCCCTCGCCCTCGATGGCGAACATGGCCGGCATGTGCGAGTAGAGGTCGGTGAAGAAGCCGAGGTCCATGTGGTGCTCAGCGTGCTTGAACGCCCGCTGGCGTAGTTCGTCGAACGGCAGGTCCTCGAGTGCGACATCGCTCATGGCCAGAACCCTACCCGCGTCCGGTGGGTGGGCCGTCGGACGGCCCGAGTGGGATCCGGCACAGGTGCTCGAGCCACAGCGAGGCGGCGACGAGGCCGAGCGACCCGACCGAGGCGAGGGTCGCGGCCCAGAAGGTCTGGATGCCGGTGGGCGTCCCGATGCTGGAGATCATGCCGATGGCGATGCCGGCGTAGAACCCCATCACCAGAGCGCCGATACGGGAGCCGGCCATACCGAGGGCGGCGGTACGAGCCGCGACGAGCGGGGGCATCGGCTTGGTGCCCGGACGGCGCTGCAGCCGCGGCCGACTCGTCACCGCCCACCAGGCGACGGCACCCGCGAGCAGCCACAGGGCGGCCGCTGCGAGCCACGGCACGGGCACGATGCGCCCGAGCCACGCATCCACCACCTGCACGACACCCCAGCCGACAGCGGCCGTGATGACAGCAACCGCCAGGAGCAGGCGCACACGCGTTGGTCGCATCGGATCCATCGCTACTGCGCTCCCCCGTGGCCGGGGATGACGAGGACGACGCTGGTCGTCCGAACGCCCGTGACGTCAACCGCTGCAACGAGCTGCTCAACGCGGCCACGGCCAGCGATCACCGCATCGGGGTCGACATCGAGCCACGGGATGAGGACAAAGCCGCGCACATGCGCACGCGGATGCGGCACCACGAGGTCTTCGGTCAGGATCATCTCGTCGTCGATGGCGAGGATGTCGACATCGAGGGTGCGCGGACCCCAGCGCACCTCGCGCACGCGGTGCCAGCCCTGCTCGACCCGCTGCGTCGCCGCAAGCAGCGAGGCGTCGTCGAGCACGGTGCGCCCGATCGCGACAGCGTTCAGATACGGCTCCTGCTCGGGGCCGCCGACGGGGTCGGTCTCGAAGACCGCCGACACCGCGGTGATGTCGATGCCATCGACAGCAGCGAGGTCATCGATCGCGCCTTGCAGGAGCTTCGCCGAGTCACCCATGTTCGAGCCGAGGGCCAGTGCCATGCGGCGCATGTCATCGACTCCGGACGATGCGGATCTCCACATCGTCGAACGGCACCTCGATCGGTGCATGGGGCTTGTGAACCGTGACGGCAACGCGCGATACCCCGGGGAAGGCGAGGCAGGCGTCGGCAACGCGCTCGGCCAGGGTCTCGATCAGGTCGACCGGCTCACCGACGATGAGTGCATGCACGGCATTGGCCACCAGCCCGTAGTGGACGGTGTCTGCGAGGTCATCGGTGCCCGCGGCGGCCGTGGTGCTGACGTCGAGGCACACATCGACCGCGAACTCCTGCCCATCGGCCCGCTCGTGCTCGAAGACGCCGTGATGCCCGATGCCGCGGATCCCGCTGATGACGATCTGGTCACTCACCCTGACTCCCCCTTCGCCAAGCCGCCGCAACACGCACCGCATCGCGACTGCGCTGCACGTCGTGCACCCGAACAGCCCACACCCCCAGGCTCGCCGCCACAGCCGTGACCGCATCAGTCGCGGCGTCGCGCTGGTCGACGGGACGCGGCTCACCTGTGGGGTCCGCAAGGACCGAGCCGAGGAAGCGCTTGCGCGATGCGCCGACAAGAACAGGGAAGCCCATCTCGAGCAGTTCGGGGAGGCGCTGCAGCAGCAGCCAGTTGTGGTCGGCCTCCTTGGCGAAGCCAAGTCCCGGGTCGAGCACGATCGCATCCCGCGCAACACCTGCCGCGAGCGCACCGTCGACTCGCTCGCTCAGTTCCCGCATCACATCGACGACGACATCGTCGTAGTGCGCCAGATCGGCCATCCGGTCGCTGTGACCACGCCAATGCATGATCACGAAAGGCACGCCGAGCTCCGCCACGGTCTCGTACATGTGCGGGTCGGCAAGGCCGCCGCTGACATCGTTGACGACACAGGCGCCAGCCGCGACAGCCGCTGCTGCGACATCAGCGCGCATGGTGTCGATGCTCACCGGGACGCCTTGAGCGCTGAGCCCAGCGACAACGGGCAGCACGCGGGCGAGCTCCTCCTCGACCGGCACCCGCTGGGCGCCGGGCCGGGTCGACTCGCCACCGATGTCGATGAGGTCGGCGCCGTCGGCATGCATCCGGGTTCCGTGCTCGACGGCACGGTCAGCAGCGAGGAAGTCGCCGCCATCGGAGAAGGAATCCGGTGTCACATTGAGGACACCGACGACAGCAGCGCGCTCAAGGGTGGCCAGTGGGACCGGCAGGCCGCTGGGCCGTCGGATGACCGCGGCGGTCATCGACCCAGGATCAGCGACATGGCCTCCGCGCGCGTGGCCGGATCACGCAGGCTGCCACGCACGGCGCTGGTCACGGTCTTGGCACCGGGCTTGCGGACACCGCGCATCAACATGCACAGGTGCTCGGCCTCCATCACGACGATGGCACCGCGCGGCTGCAGGATGCGCACGAGGGAGTCGGCCACCTGTGTGGTGAGTCGCTCCTGCACCTGCGGCCGCTTGGCGAACACATCGACGAGCCGTGCGAGCTTCGAGAGGCCAGTAATGCGGCCGCTCTCGTTGGGGATGTACCCAATATGCGCGACACCGTGGAACGGCACGAGGTGGTGCTCGCACGTGCTGTAGAGCTCGATGTCCTTAACGAGGACCATCTCGTCGTGGCCGAGGTCGAACGTGGTAGCGAGGACCTCGTCAGCCGTCATGTAGAGCCCGCGGAACATCTCCGCGTAGGCACGTGCAACACGAGCGGGCGTGTCCTGCAGCCCGTCGCGATTCGGATCCTCGCCAATGGCGACCAGCAGATCCCGCACCGCCTGCTCGGCCGCCGCTGCGTCGAAGGGGCGCGTGGGATGGTCGTCAGGAATCGAGACGGCGCTGATGCCGCTCATGCCGGGTCACTCACCTCAGTGACGTCACCCGTGGCCTCGACGACAACCTCGGTCTCGGTCTCGACGACGACGTGACCGTTCGACGATGCGTGGCCGTTGGACGCGGCACCGGGCGGCGTGGCCACCGGGCCGCGCTCGTCGGGACGGCGGCGTGCGGATCCGGTCCACGCCGGACGCGGATGGCGCAGCTCGAGCTCGGCGAAGACCTCCTCGATCTCGGCCTTGTCGAGTGTCTCGCGCTCGAGCAGGGCCACGACCATGGCGTCGAGGACATCGCGGTTGGCGACGAGGACGTCGTAGGCCTCCTGGTGCGCGGTCTCGATGAAGGCCCGCACCTCCTCGTCGATCGCAGCAGCGACCTCCTCGGAGTAGTCGCGGATGTGGCCCATGTCGCGGCCGAGGAAGACCTCGCCCTGCTCCTGGCCGTAGCGAATGGCGCCGAGCCGCTCGGTCATGCCGTACTGGGTGACCATGGCGCGAGCGACGGCCGTGGCCTTCTCGATGTCGTTGGAGGCGCCGGTGGTCGGATCGTGGAAGATCAGCTCCTCCGCCGCACGACCGCCGAGCATGTAGGCGAGCTGGTTGAGCATCTCGCTGCGCGTCGTGGAGTACTTGTCCTGGTCGGGCAGCACCATCGTGTAACCGAGGGCACGACCGCGCGGCATGATCGTGATCTTGTGGACCGGGTCGTTGCCCGGCAGCGCCGCCGCGACGAGCGCGTGGCCGGCCTCGTGGTACGCCGTGATCTTCTTCTCGCGGTCGTCCATCAGGCGCGTGCGCTTCTGCGGACCGGCGATGACGCGGTCGATGGCCTCGTCGAGCGCCGCATCGTCGACCACCACGCCGTCGGTGCGGGCGGTGAGCAGCGCGGCCTCATTGAGGACGTTGGCGAGGTCGGCACCGGTGAAGCCGGGGGTGCGCCGGGCCACCGCAAGCAGGTCGACCTCCTCGGCCATCGGCTTGCCGGTGGCGTGCACCTTGAGGATCGCGAAGCGGCCGAGCAGGTCGGGACGCTCGACCGCGATCTGGCGGTCGAAGCGGCCCGGACGCAGCAGCGCCGGGTCGAGGATGTCGGGACGGTTCGTGGCGGCGATGAGGATGACGTTGGCGTTGACGTCGAAGCCGTCCATCTCGACGAGCATCTGGTTGAGCGTCTGCTCGCGCTCGTCGTGACCGCCGCCGAGGCCGGCACCGCGATGGCGACCGACCGCGTCGATCTCGTCGATGAAGATGATCGCTGGCGCGTTCTCCTTGGCCTGCTGGAACAGGTCGCGAACACGGCTGGCACCGACACCGACGAACATCTCGACGAAGTCGGAGCCGGAGATCGAGTAGACGGGGACGCCCGCCTCGCCGGCGACGGCGCGCGCGAGCAGGGTCTTGCCGGTGCCGGGTGGGCCGTAGAGCAGGACGCCCTTGGGGATCTTGGCGCCAACGGCCTGGAACTTGGTGGGGTCGGCGAGGAAGTCCTTGATCTCCTGCAGCTCCTCGACCGCCTCGTCAGCTCCGGCGACGTCGGCGAAGGTGGTCTGCGGCATGTCCTTGGTGATGAGCTTGGCCTTGGACTTGCCGAACTGCATGACCTTGGAGCCGCCGCCCTGCATCTGGCTCATCAGGAAGAAGAAGAGCAGGACGATCAGCGCGATGGGCAGCAGCGAGACGAGCAGCGTGACAAGGACGCTCTCGGTCGGGACGACGACGTTGTATCCGCCGGGCAGCTGGTTGGCGTCGGCCTTGGCCTGGAGCAGCTCCTGGAGCTTGACCCCCTGGCCGGAGACGTAGGAGGCCCGGGCCTTGGTGCCGTCCTTGAGCGTGAGGTCGAGTACCTGGTCGCGGTCGACGATGGTGGCGGTGTCGACGTTGTTGGTCTGGATGTCGGTGATGGCCTGCCCGGTATCGACCTGTTCAGGGGCGCCAATTCCCGAGATGAAGCTCGAGCCGATCAGCACGAAGAGCACGGCAAGCGCGATCCAGAAGATCGGGCCGCGCAAGAGCTTTCTCACATCCACCGCCTCACGGTACTACGGCCCGCTCGGGGGCACGACCGCGCTCGTGGACGGGGGGTTACGCCGATGGCAGAAGGGGGCCTAGCCGCCATAGACGTGAGGGGCCAAGGTGCCCACGCACCGCAGGTTGCGGTAGCTCTGGTCGTAGTCCAGTCCGTAGCCCACGACGAACTCATTGGGGATGTCGAAACCGATGTACCGAGGGGCCACGTTGACCTTCATGGCGTCGGGCTTCCTCAGCAGCGTGAAGACCTCCACCGAAGCCGGGCCTCGGGACGACAGGTTCTTCAGCAGCCAGGAGAGGGTCAGGCCGGAATCAAGGATGTCCTCCACGACCAGGACATTGCGGCCGTTCAGGTCGCCGTCGAGGTCCTTCATGATCCGGACGACCCCGCTCGACTTGGTGCCCGAGCCGTAGGACGAAACGGCCATCCAGTCCATATCGACGCTGCGGTGCAGGGAGCGGGCCAAGTCGGCCATGACCATGACGGCACCCTTGAGGACGCCCACCAGGAGCAGGTCCTTGCCTTCGTAGTCCGCGTCGATCTGGGCAGCGAGTTCGAGGAGGCGTCCTTGGATCTGCTCCTCCGTCAGGAGCACGTGATGCAGTTCCGACGCGATGTCCTCAGGCTCCACTCGGTACTCCCGTCTCAGCCCCGTCGCCTTGGATGAGGCACAGCCTCCCATACGCCCGCCGGGCCACCACACCGCCCGGCAACGCGACCTCGCCCTGGCCGTGCCAGTCCGCGACGAGGGCGTCGATACGACGGACATGGTCGAGGGTCAGGCCGTCGGACGGGCAGCCCATGGCGAGTGCCGCCGCGCGGATGACGCGGGTCCGGACGGCCGTCGGCAGGGCCACGAGATCGGCGCAGTCGCCCGTCGCGCTCACGGCATCCACCGTCATGACCTGCGTCGCGACCTGCCCCGCGATTGCGTCGAGCGCGTCAGCGTCATCGCGCAGCAGGTCGGCCGACCGCGCGAGCCCCTGCACCACACCGGGGCCGAGATCTGCGCCGAGCCCCGTGAGCAAGGCGCGCACCCGCACGCGGGCGAAGGACGGATCGGCGTTGTGCGGATCGGTCCACGGCACGATGCCCAGCGGCTCGAGCATCTCCACCGCGGCGGCATGCACGTCAGTGCGCGGCATTGACAGGAACGGCCGACGCCAGCGCCCCGCCCGCGCCGACATGGCCGCGAGCGTGCGAGCCCCCGACCCGCGCGCCAGCCGCAGAAGAACGGTCTCGGCCTGATCGTCGAGCGTGTGTCCGAGCAGCACCGCGGACGCACCCGACGTCTCAGCTGCCTGCTCAAGCGCGGCGTAGCGCGCATCGCGAGCCGCGGCCTCGGGTCCGCCGGCCGTGCCGACCTCGACCCGGACGATGTCGGACGGGACCCCGAGGGCCGCGCACGCAGCAGCTGCTCCTGAGGCAACACCGGCCGACCCCTGCTGCAGCCCGTGGTCGACGATCACCGCTCGGACGCTGTGCCCCTGCCGTTCGCCGACCCATGCCGCGCATCCGACGAGGGCGAGCGAGTCCGGACCGCCCGAGCAGCCGACAAGAACCACGGAGCCGTCGGGCAGGTCCTCGACCGAGCGACCCACGGCCGCCCGGGCCGACATCAGCACCGCGGAGGCCGCACGTCGACTCACGGCGAGCCCATCACCCGGTCAAGCCACGCATCGGGCTCGTGGATCTCCGTGCGCGTCGGAAGGTGAGCCGCTGACGTCCACACCTTGTTGAAGCCGTCCATGCCGACGCGGTCGACGACGCGCCGGACGAACTCCGCGCCGTCGCTGTACTGACGCATCTTCGCGTCCATGCCGAGCGCCTTGCGCGCGAATGTGTCGAGCGTGCCGGGCTGCTCGCGTCGCGTGGTGAAGCGTTCACGGATCAGCTCGACCGATGGGATGATCGCAGGGCCGACCGCATCCATCACGACATCGGCATGCCCCTCGAGCAGCGACATCAACGCGGTGAGCTCGTCGAAGATGACCTTCTGCTCGGGCGTCTGGATCGCCTCGACGACGCTGACCTCACTGTCGGAGCGCAGCGAACGGATCAGCGCGTACGTGAACGCGACGAGCTTCTGCAGGGTCTCGCGCGCACCGAGATCGGACGCCTCCATCAGGGCCGCCAGCCGATCGGCCAGGTAGTCGGCAAGCCACGGGACCGCACCGAACTGCACGCGATGCGTTTCCTCGTGCAGGCACACCCAGAACCGGAAGTCGCGCGGCGGTACCGCGAGTTGCTGCTCGACGTTGACGATCGTGGGCGCGACGAGGAGCAGTCGGCGGGGCTCCCCCGGGTCGGTGAACGTCTCGAACTGCCCGAGCACTTTGCCGGACATCCACCCGAGCACCGCCCCAAGCTGCAGCGCGGTTCCGCGCGAGCCCAGGCTGCGCACGACCGCTGGAGCCGCATCGGTCTTGTCGGCGAAGCCCTCCCACATCGACAGCACGACGCGCATGCCGGTGACATTCGAGGCGATCCAGCCCGATCTATCGACGACCACGGCCGGCGACGAATCCGGGGCAACCAGACCCGTCACCTCGCGCACAGGCATGACGGCCTCGCGGGCGAGGTCGCGCAGCATGGTCACAGCAGCCCGCGCGTCAGCGGGGGGAAGATCGGGGCCCTTGGGAGCCAGCCGGCGTGCGGTGGCGACGGCGAGGTCCCAGTCGATCGGCTCCGCTCGAGAGGCTTCCGTCATCAGCGGGCGTCTGTCGGCGCATCGGGTGCCGGCGGACGGCAGATGACGCCGACGAGCGCGTCGCCGTGGCCACCCGAGTGCAGCGTGTACTCCCCCGCCGCGAACGGCACGAGCGCCACATCGCCGCGGGTCACCTGCATCGATCCGGCCGGGCTCGAGAGCACGCCCTCGCCACCCAGCACGACGACGATCGCGAAGCCCGCATCGACACTGACGGGTCCGTCGGACGCGTCGAAGCGATGAGCCCGGAAGTAGGCGTCGGCCTGCGCCGGCATGGCCGACACGAGCCCGGCGCGCTCGATCGACTCGCGAGGGAGCACGAGGTGGTCGAGGTCCGCATCAGACACCGCAGACAGGTCGACGGCCTGCAGGGCCGTGTCGAAGCCGAGGTCGAGGTGGCCGTCCTTCATGCCGTCGACCGCAAAGCCCTGCCATTCGAGCAGGATCGAGAGATCGGTCGGCTCCTGCAGTTCGAGGACGAACACGCCGGACGCGACGGTGTGCGGGAGCCCGGCCGGGACGAGCATCGCGTCGCCGGGACGCACGACGCGCGTGCGCAGTGCGGACAGCAGTGCCTCGCTGTCGCGCTCCGCGACCCAGCTCGACACCTGGGCGAGGCTCATCGAGTCCTTGAATCCGACGCCGACCTCAGCACCCTCCGGTGCGTCGAGGACGTACCAGGCCTCGGTCTTGCCATGCGCGAGGCCCAGATGAGTACGGGAGAACGCACGGTTGGGATGCAGGTGCACGGGCAGCCGCTGGTTGAGGTCGAGCAGCTTCACGAGAACCTCGCTGCTCACGCCGTAGCGGGCGACGTGATCCGGTCCGAGCCAGGCGGCCGGATCCGACTCGATCTCCTCGATGAGCATGCGGCCGTCCGGCAGGATGCTGAAGCCCTGCGGTGCCTGGCCGAAGCGTGCGGTCGTGGAGCCGATCCACTCCTCGGGGCGCTGGGGGCCGCCAGGTCCGTGCCGCAGCGCACCGATGCGGTCGCCACCTCGGTAGAAGTGGTCGAACTGGTTGACCGGCAGCAGCATCGGCATCATCGTGCGCATCCCATCCGTCCGGGCCCGATTACGAGCATCCGCAGGTCGCCAGTCGACTGGCGATGACATCCATTGTCTCCCGTGCCCTCGCCAGCGATGTCACCTTGTTCGCGATCATCGCAAAGACGAGGATCCGACCGTCGGCATTGAGCACGGTCCCGGCGAGGCTGACCACGCCGGTCAGCGTGCCGGTCTTCCCGTGCACGAAGCCACGCCCCGGCTGGGTGGCCGCAGTCGTGTACCGGTCGGCGAGGGTCCCGGTCAGCCCTGCGACCGCCAGACCCGGGTCGATCGCGGACAGTCGGGGGTCGTCGCCGCGCACGACTCCGGTCAGGATGCCGGCGAGGACGCGGACCGGGATCCGGTCACGCCCGGACAGCCCGCTGCCATCGACCAGGGTCACGCCACTGCTCGGGATGCCCACGGTCTCGAGGGTCAGGGTGGTCGCGGACGCTCCCCCCTCGAACGTCGGGTCGTCGAGCATCGCACCGCCCACGAGGTGGGCCAGCGCCTCCGCGTAGTTGTTCTCCGAGTTGGTCAGCATCCGCTCGACGATGTCCGCCACGGGGGGCGATTCGACGCGAGCGACCTCCGTCGCGGATGTGCTCCGCATGCCGGACGTGACGGAGGTGACCCGGAGGCCCTGCCCGCGCAGGAAGCCGGCGAACACCTTCCCGGCCTGCTTCGCGGGATCAGCGACGCGGGACGTGGCACCGGGCTGGACCCGCCCACCATCGACGACAAGTGCCGTGACCGGAGCCACGACGCCGGCCGCCGGGAAGGACGTCGGCCAGCCGGGCCCCAGAAGCGGGCCACGGAAGGCTGATGCGTCGTAGACGACCGTGATGCGCGTGTTGGCGGTGAACTTCGCCGCGGTTGCCTCAGCGAGATCGTGCATCGACGCGCTTCCACCTGCCAGCGGGTTGCCGCCCCCGGTGCGCACGAGCGTCGGGTCGCCCCCGCCGACGAGGTAGATGGTGTCGCCCTCGCGGTAGACGATCGTGGGCAGCCGGGTCTGCGGCCCGAGGACGGTGAGCGCGGCTGTCGAGGTGGCCAGCTTCGTCACCGAGGCGGGGATACGGGGTCGATCGGCCGTCTGGTCGAGCAGGACGGTCTTGGTCGTCGGGTCCACCACGATGATCGATCCGTCGAACAGCCCCCGACGCGCCATCCGGCCGATCTCGGCCTGAACGCCGTCCGGCGTCGGCGAGGGTCCCGATGCCGACGTCACATCGATGGGAGCGAGCACAGCGGGCGCGGGAGCGGGCGGCGGACCGTCGGCGGCCGAGGCGGGGGCGATTGCTCCGCCGAGTTGCGCCGCCAGAAGCATGCCGGCACCCGCAACAAGCAGCGCTGAGCCGCGCATCACACGCACCGATTACTCCTCACGCCTCGATGTACGGAACACTAGGGCACCGGGCCTTCGGCCCATGCTGATGTATCGCCGCGCGAGCAGCGCGGCCAATGAGGAGGACACGTGCAGCCGCTCGACTTCGACGTGACCATCGAGATCCCTGCCGGGAGCCGCAACAAGTACGAGATGGACCACGAGACCGGGCGCATCCGCCTTGATCGCATGCTGTTCACCTCCACGCGCTACCCGCATGACTACGGCTTCATCGACAACAGCCTCGGCCAGGACGGCGATCCGCTCGATGCCCTCGTCATGACGGCCGAGCCGACCTTCCCCGGGGTGTTGATCCGCTGCCGCGCCGTCGGGATGTTCCGCATGACCGACGAGGCCGGCGGCGATGACAAGGTCCTCTGCGTGCCGGCGGGCGATCCCCGTCAGGAGCACCTCCGCGACATCTTCCACGTGGCCGAGTTCGATCGGCTCGAGATCCAGCACTTCTTCGAGGTCTACAAGGACCTCGAGCCCGGCAAGAGCGTCGAGGGTGCCACGTGGGTGGGCCGCACCGAGGCCGAGGCGGAGATCCACGCGTCCTACGCGCGTTTCAAGGCCGCCGGCATGAAGCCGCACCACTGACCCGAATCCCCCCTCATCTCGACCGCGACACGCCCGGAACTTGGGGCTGTCTAGACCTAGACTGTCTAGTGCTGTACTGTCTATCCCTAGACGATGTCGGCCAGCACCGGCGTCACCAGCGGACGAGAGGGGGCAGCATGAACTTCCCATTCCGGCAGAGCCGCAAGGTCGTAGCCCTGGACACCACCATGTCTGCACCGGAGCACGTGATGGACTCCGACTTCGTCGTCGGCCTGTGCCGGTTCACGCTCACCTGCTCGTGCGGCGCCACGTTCGACACCCCATACATCGACGAGGCTCTCGAGCTCCGCGAGTTGCATGAGTCCCTGGCCCCGCTTGCCGATCAGCTCGCAAGCTGACGGATGAGCAAGGACCGGTACAAGAACTCCGACGAGGCGACGGAAGCACTCGAGGCGGCGACGAAGCAGTGGCGGGCCGCGAAGAAGAGCGAGCGCGCCGCCCGTGACACCCTCGCGGGCATGGTGTCCGATGTCGTCGGCTCCGGGGTGCTCAACGAGAACAAGGTGTCCCGCCTCACGGAGATCCCGCGCATGACCATCCGGAAGATGCTCGGGAAGAAGTGACGGGGCACCCGTCCAACGCGATCAGCCGACGGTGACTCCCAGCTCCAGGAGCAGGACCTCGACGCGGCCGCGGATCACGTCACGAATCGGTCGGACGGAATCCACACCCATGCCATTGGGATCCTCGAGGGTCCAGTCCTCGTAGCGCTTGCCGGG
The DNA here is from genome assembly GCA_903908025.1 of uncultured bacterium. Taxonomy (GTDB): domain Bacteria; phylum Actinomycetota; class Actinomycetes; order S36-B12; family S36-B12; genus UBA10649. Next base: position 3,392 of record CAIVQM010000054.1, on the reverse strand, counting down.
GAAGATGGGGCACGCGTCACCGCAGCCCATCGTGATGACCACATCCGCCGCGCGGACAACCTCGTCCGTCCACGGCTTCGGGAACTCGTCCGAGATGTCGATACCGACCTCGGCCATGGCTGCCACCGCGGCCGGGTTGACCTCGCTGCCGGGCTCGGACCCACCCGACCACGCCACGGCGCGATCCCCCGCCATCTGCCGGAAGTACCCCATCGCCATCTGCGACCGACCGGCATTGTGCGTGCACAGGAAGAGCACCGTGGGCCGATGGTCATCCGAGGTCCCTTCAACACGGGCCAGCGCGTTCAGGCGCTCGCGCGCGAACCGCTCAGCGAATGTCGTGAGGTAGGTGTCGTTGGTGACACGGACGGCGAAGTCGTCGTAGGAGGAGTAAAGGAATCGCTCGATCGTCTCGGCCCCGAAGGTCCCGTCGAACTCCCGCTGCAGCAGGATCGACGACGACCGCAGCACGCTCTGCTGCAGCGGGGACAGATCATCGCGGACGTAGGACTCGGTCATGGGTTTCTCCTCGGTCGTTGGTTCGTGTGGTTGTGGATGCGTGGTGCCAGATGGGTGACGCGATCGCGAAGGTCCGAGACGGCGTCGGTGAAGGCCTGATCGGTGTCGACCAGGGAAGGGTCGGGAACCGACCAGTGGATCCGAGGGTTCGACACCGGACCCAGCTCCTCGTTCACGGCATCGCACACCGACACGATCAGGTCGTCGGACCGGAGCACGTCATCGATCGACTCCGGGCTCTTGCGCGCGATCTCCAGCTTCGCGCGTCGGGCGGCGGTGACGGCACGCGGATTGACGCGCTCGGCCGGGTGCGAGCCAGCGGAGGCACTCGGGACATCGCTGACCGTGCGCCACAGGGCCTCTGCCAGCACGGACCTCGCTGAATTGTGGGTGCAGACGAATACCACGCGCGCGGCCGTGATGGAGGTCGGCGCATCGAGCAGCCCGCTCAGCGACTCCTCCACCACCTGCACGTAGGTTCGGCGACGATCGTGCTGCGAGTGAGTGCGCTGGATCACTCCCGCCGACTGAAGCACGTTGAGGTGGTGGGCCAGCAGGTTGCCGGGGATCTCCACCGCTGCAGCAAGGGCATCTGGGGAGAGGTCGCGCACGCGCAGGAGGTCGACGACCGCGAGGCGGACAGGATCACCGAGCGCGCCGAGAACCCGGGCCCGACGGTCCAGATCGGAGTCCGGCTCCCATGGGTCAGTTCGTTCGCTGTTCATTGAGTCAATATTCTTTGATCTTTCTGGCTTTGTCAAGTAGTCTCGCGGGCGAAGCCTTGGAGGCAACCGATGAGATCGCCCATCCCCCGGCGCGCAGCAGCCGAATTCCTCGGCACCGGACTGCTCGTGGCCACGGTCGTCGGCTCCGGAATCATGGGCACCCAACTCACCGACAACCTCGCCCTCACCCTCCTCATCAACGCCCTGGCGACTGTCGCCGCCCTGGGAGTGCTGATCTGGATGCTCGGCCCCATCTCGGGTGCGCACTTCAACCCCGTGGTCACGGGCGTCGAGTTGGTCCGTAGGGAGATGCCGATCGCCGAGGGAGGCATCTACATCGGCGCCCAGGTACTCGGTGCGCTCGCGGGCGTCGCCCTCGCCAACGTGATGTTCGCGCTGCCCGCCTGGCAGGCATCCACCCACGAGCGAACCGGCTGGCTCATCTGGCTGGGCGAGATCGTTGCGACGGCGGGCCTGCTGCTCGTCATTGGCGCGCTGACGCGGACGGGCCGAGGCCACCTCGGTCCCGCACTGGTGCCGGCCTGGATCGGTGCGGCCTACTTCTTCACGTCCTCGACGTCGTTCGCCAATCCGGCCGTGACCATCGGCCGGAGCCTGACCGACACGTTCTCCGGGATCGCGCCGCAGAGCGTGGCGCCGTTCATCGTGTTCCAGATCATCGGCGCCGCCATCGGAGCACTCCTCACCGAGTACTTCTACCCCCGCCCCGGTGCAGCCGAGCCCCTCGACCTGCCCGACGCGGTGCATCATGGAAACCACTAGAACGGGAACGGGTAGGACTCCGTTGCCCGCGGCCAGCCCAGTTCACTGCGTTGGCCGCTTTCCAGTACCCGCCAGCCGTTAAGCCGCGCGATCTCTGCCAGGTCCTTGTCGGGATTGGTGGCTACGGGGTTGCCGACCAGCGACAGCAGGGGCAGGTCGTTCACCGAGTCGCTGAAGGCCCACGAGGTGCGCGCATCAAGCCCTCTGGCCTCCAGCAGCGCCTGCACTCGCCAGGATTTCGCACTGCCATGGGCGATCGGTCCGCTTGAACGGCCTGTATAGATCCCGTCGCGAACCTCCGAGACCGTGCCGATGGCCGCGGACATGCCCAGCCGCGCAGCGATGGCGTCCGCCAACTCCTGCGGGCTGGCCGTTGCGAGCACCGTGGTGAATCCACTCCGCCGGAAGCCGGCCACCTGAATCACCACCTCGTCCACCAGATGCCGCGAGAGCCGGCGAGCCGCCCACTCCTCCGCCAGTCCGATCAGGTCCTGCTGGCGACGCCCCTTGACGAGGCCGAGCGTCCGCTCAGCAACTGTCGCCGGCATGCCGGACTGCTCGGACCGGCGATGCACATACGCGGCCTCGGCCAACAGGAACCGCAGGATCGACAGTGGCGAGACCAGGCCGCGTCGCGCCATCGCCAGACCGAAGTGGAACAGGGACGATCCCCGGACCAGCGTGTTGTCCAGGTCGAAGATCGCCGCCGAGGTCTCCGGACTCACGGGACGCACCGGGTCGGATCCACGTCCACCCGCAGGAATGCGGGGAGCACCGGACGGTAGGCACCGGAGAAGAGAGGCGACGTGATGACCATGTCCGCGGTCGCTCGATTCGAGGCGACGGGGATGTTCCACAGGGTGGCGATGCGCATGAGTGCCTTGATGTCGGGATCGTGCGGCTGCGGTTCCAGCGGATCCCAGAAGAAGATGAGCGCATCGATGAGCCCCTGCGCGATCGACGCGCCAATCTGCTGATCCCCACCCAGCGGCCCACTCAGGAAGCGGCGCACCGGCATGCCGAGTTGGTCCGAGAGGATGCGCCCCGTCGTGCCCGTCGCATAGATCACGTGCCGAGCCAACTCGTCACGGTTGTGCAGGGACCATTCCGCCAGCTCGGCCTTCATGTTGTCGTGGGCCACCAGGGCGATATGCCGCTGACCGCGATCGTCGAGGTCACGGCTCCAGTTCGAATCAAACGCGACACTGGGCGCTGTCATGTCATCAGCGTGACTCGCACATGGGACCGCCGGGTGTCTCCCGAGCGACCCGGCGACGGCCAGCGAGTGAACGCTGATCTCTCCGCACCTGCGCCAGGTCGGGACCTTCGGCCCCCCGGAATGCGCACTTCGACCCCATCTTCGAT
>CAIVQM010000053.1 GCA_903908025.1 uncultured bacterium | reverse complement strand
CCGCGCTGGCCGCCCTGGGTGGACTCGTGCTGACGTCCCGTCCGCGCTTCATCGAGCGCCGTTACGGGCAGGACTCGCTGCTGGCGGCCCATCGCTGGTTCGGCATCACGACCGTGCTGGCCCTGCTGGTTCACGCCGTGGCCGATACCTGGGCCTGGGGTGCCGCGACCGGTGGGAACGCCGTCACTGGCCTCGTGGACCTGCTCGCCAATGAGGCCTGGATGGTGGCGGCCACCGCCGGCACGGTGCTCATGTTCATCATCGGGCTCTCCTCCTGGCGGCGGCTGCGCCAGCGCATCCCATACGAGACGTGGTACTTCGTCCATCTGACCGGCTACCTCGCCGTGCTGCTCGGCTTCGGCCACCAGCTCACTCTCGGCGCCGACTTCGCCACGGACACCTTCGCCTTCTGGTGGTGGAGTGCGCTGTTCGTCGCGACGGCGGTGTTCATCATGTACGCGCGCATCGGTGATCTCTTCCGTTCGCTGACCCGACGCATCTACGTCACTGCCGTGTCGCGAGAGGCCAACGGCATCGGCTCCCTGCACGTGTCCGGCCCTGGCCTGCGGCGGATGCGCGTCGCCGGCGGCCAGTTCTTCAACGTCCGCGTGATGACACGCGATCTGTGGTGGCAGGCGCACCCGTACTCCGTTTCGGCTGCGCCGACGACAAGTGGCCTCCGCTTCACGATCAAGGAGCTCGGCGAGGATTCGGCGAGCATCCTGCAGACGCGGCCAGGAACGCGCGTTGTCCTTGAAGGGCCGTACGGTGTCTTCACGGTTGAGCAGGCCGGGGGAGCGCCCGTGGTCCTGATCGCCGGCGGTGTCGGCATCTCGCCGATCCGCGCACTGCTCGAGGACTGCACGCCTCAGCAGCGGCCAATCGTCATCGTGCGCGTACGCGATGAGGGTGACGTGGCGCACCGGCAGGAGCTCGAGCGCATGGTCGAAGCACGCAACGGCGTGCTGCATGTACTGGCCGGCCGTCGCGAGTGGTTCACCCGCAACGACCCGTTCTCGCCCGAGATCCTGCGCGCCGCAATCCCGGATATCGCCAGCCGCCATGTCTTCGTCTGCGGTCCGGCATCACTGGAATCGGCCGTCATGACCGGCATGCGCAAGGCGGGCGTGCCCACGAGCAATGTCCATCACGAGAGATTCGGAGTCTGACATGGCTGGACTCGCACGACGCCTGGCTCCGGCAGCGGCCCTCGGTGGGCTCGCGGTCGTGATCGTCGGCGTGGCAGACCCTGCCTTGGCCGGGCACTCCACTCCCACTGCGACTGGTGGCACATCGGCGACGATGTCGACCGGTACAGCACCTGCCGCGTCGGCGCCCGTTGACACGTCGACGCAGGCCCAGGCCGCAACGACGTGCGCGAACGGTGAGCAGATCACCGGAGGCACGGCGTCAACGCGTTGGGGACCCGTGCAGGTGTCGGCCACGGTTGCTGGTGGACAGGTGTGCGAAGTCCATGCCGTCGTCTGGCCCTCCGGTGATGGCCAGTCTCAGATGATCAATGCCTATGCGATCCCTCAGCTCGATGCCATGGCCTCGCAGAGTCCGACCCAGTTCGACTACGTGTCGGGTGCGACGTACACCTCTCAGGGCTATCACGACTCGCTCCAGTCGATCCTGGACTCGCTGTGAGCGTCGAAACGAATGCACGTCTGGTCTTCCCCGTGATGGGGACGATGGGCAGCATCGTTGTCTCCGCCACTGACGTGGAGCGACTCGGCAGCGGGGTTGTTGACGCGGCTCTGGCGGCTGCGCGCAACTGCCTTGATGGTCTCGAGCAGCGCTTCAGCCACTATCGCCGAGACAGCGATATCAGCCGCTGGGTGGCCGGCGAGACCGTCGCCGCCGACGCGGTGGCGGAGATCGAGCACGTCCTGCGCGAGTGCGGGCGCCTGCATGCGGACTCCGACGGCATCTTTCGTGCGCGCAATCCGCGCACCCACGCCCTCGACACTGCTGGGTACGTGAAGGGCTACGCGATCGGACGAGCCGTCGAGGACCTGCGCGCCCACGGGCTCCGCAACTTCGTGGTGGGCGTCGGTGGCGATGCCTTCGCGTCAGGTGCAGCATCTGATGAGCGTCCCTGGACCATTGCGGTGCAGGATCCGCGTCGCAGTCACGGCATCCTCGCGATGGTCGAGGCGACCGACCTCGCCGTGGCGACCTCGGGTACCGCTGAGCGCGGTGACCACATCTGGGTCGGTGATGACCCCACCGTGGTGGCCGCGAACATGGGCATCCTGTCCTTCACCGTCATCGGTCCCGATGTTGCCGAGGCGGATGCCTATGCGACGGTCGGCTTCGCGATGGGCGAGGCGGGCATGGCGTGGGTCGCCGGCCACGAGGGCTACCGCTCCATCGTGGTGCGTCCCGACGGTTCAGCGGTGTCGGATGCCGCACTAGTCTCGGCTGCGTGAGCCCGACCCCGCCTGCCGGATACGACCAGAGCGATACCGCGCGCTTCGTCGACGAGCCCGTCAAGGAGTCGGTCCGCAGCGCCTTCGCGCGTGACCGAGCCAGGGTGCTGCACTCCGCTGCGCTGCGAAGGCTCGCGGCCAAGACGCAGGTCATGGTTGCCGGCGAGGCCGACTTCCCCCGTACCCGGCTCACGCACACTCTCGAAGTGGCGCAGATCGCGCGCGAGCTGGGCGATGCCCTTGGCTGTGATCCCGATGTCGTGGAGGTAGCCGGACTGGCCCACGATCTGGGCCATCCGCCCTACGGTCACAACGGCGAGGAGGCCCTGGACCTCATCGCCGACCGCATCGGCGGGTTCGAGGGCAATGCCCAGTCCCTGCGCGTGCTCACGCGCCTCGAGGCCAAGGTCGTCGACCCGGCGACGGGGGAGAGCGTTGGCCTGAACCTCAGCCGCGCGTCGCTCGATGCATCGTGCAAGTACCCGTGGCTGCGCAAGCCCGGCCTGCGGAAGTTCGGCGCCTACGACGACGACCTCGCCGTATTCGAGTGGCTGCGCGCGGGTGCGCCGGCGGAGCGGACCTGTATCGAGGAACAGGTGATGAACTGGTCCGACGATGTCGCGTACTCGGTGCATGACTTCGAGGATGCGGTCCACTCGGGCATCGCCTCGCTGGCCGCGTTCGGGTCGGCGCAGGAGCGTCGGTCACTCGTCGAGACCGCGGCCGAGCGCTTCCCGGGCGAAGGTGAGCCCGAGGCGCTGGCGGAGGCGCTTGATCGACTCGTTGCCCTGGACTACTGGCCGCGCAGCTTCGACGGGACGATGCGCGACCTTGTTGCCCTCAAGCACTTCACCAGCTACCTGATCGGCCGGTTCTGCTCGACTGCGCAGGTGGCGACCCAGGTGCAGTACGGCCCGGGTCCGTTGACGCGCTACGCGGCCGATCTTGTCGTGCCCGACGAGGTGATGGCCGAGGTCTCCGTCATGAAGGCCGTTGCGGTGCTGTACGTCATGCACCGGCCCGGTGCTGAGCAGGAGTACGCCCGGCAGCGAGATGTGATCAACGAGCTGGTGAATGCGCTGGTGCTCGACGGTGGCCGATCGCTGGAGCCGTGGCTTCAGGATGCCTACGCGCAGGCCCCCGATGATGCGGGTCGGCTCCGCGTGGTGATCGATCAGGTGGCGAGCCTTACCGACGTGAGCATCGTCAGCTGGCACCGCCGCTTCGTGCGCTAGCTGGCGGCGACGGCAACCAGCAGTCGGTCGATCTCCTCGGTCGTGTTGTAGGCATGCGGGCTGACCCGGACGAGGCCGGTGACGCCATGGCTCTCGAAGTCCCGCCGTGAGTAGTCGGGCGTCGACAGGCTGACGTTGATGCCCGAGGCCTTGATGTGTGCGACGAGATCGCTGGCCGCGCGTCCCTCGCGGGTGAACGTGACGATCCCGCTGCGGCGCACGCCGCGATCGTTGATCAGCACGCCGGGAATCTGCTCGAGCCCAGTGCGTGCGTAGGCAGCGAGCTCGGCGATCCGAAGCGACAGGGCGTCCATGCCGCAGTCAAGCGCGTAGTCGATAGCGGCACCCATCCCGAGCAGTGCGGCGTACGACTTCTCCCAGTATTCGAATCGATGAGCACTGGGCTGCACCTCGTAGCCCTCCGACGTCCAGGTCGCCGAGTGGAGGTCGAGCGGGAATGGCTCGAGCTCGTCGAGGGCGCGATCGGATGCGTAGAGGAAGCCGGTGCCCCGCGGGCCGCGCAGGAACTTGCGTCCGGTGGCGGAGACGAAGTCGGCACCGATGTCGACGGCATCGACGGGCAGCTGTCCGATCGACTGACAGGCATCGACGAGGTACCAGGTGTCCGTGCCAGCGAGGGCGGCGCCGACCCCCGCGACATCGTTGATGAGCCCGTTCTGCGACGGGCAGTGCGTCACGGCGACGATGGCGACGTCGGTGTCCAGCATGTCGGCGAATGCGGCCGCGTCGAGGCAGCCGTCGGCGCCGTCGGGGATGAACTCCAGCCGGGCGCCGGTGGTCATCGCCAACTGCATCAGGGGGATCACGTTCGACGCGTACTCGGCCGACGAGACGAGGATCCGGTCCTCTGTGCGCAGGGGCCGGGTGAAGGCGATGGCGGCGAGCCCGCGCGACCACGCATCGGTGGCGGACTCGAGCAGGGCGATCTGGTCAGGTCGGGCGCCCACGAGGGTGGCTGCTGAGTCGCGGACCGCCTCGATCCGGTCGGCCGCCTCGGCGTGGGCCTCGTAGCCGCCGATCTGCTCCTCCCGCCGCAGGTGGTCGACCACGGTGTCGGTGACGACTGCCGGGGGCAGGGCCGAGCCGGCGTTGTTCAGGTGGGTGACGTGGGAGCAGCCGGGCGTGTCCGCGCGGAGGCGGTCGACATCGAGGGGCGAGGCCATGCCCCCATCTTCTCCCATGGGGTCCGGGCATGCAGAAGACCGGCGTCGGGGGCCGACCTAGACTCGGCTCATGGCCGGACGGATTCGTGACGAGGACATCGCCCTCGTACGCGAGCGCGCCCGGATCGACGATGTCGTGCGCGAATACGTCACGCTCAAGTCGGCTGGCGGCGGCTCCCTGAAGGGCCTGTGCCCCTTCCACGAGGAGCGCTCGCCCAGTTTCCACGTCACCCCCTCGCGCGGCATGTGGTACTGCTTCGGCTGCGGCGAGGGCGGCGATGTCCTGTCCTTCGTGCAGAAGATCGACCACCTGAGCTTCGCCGAGGTGGTGGAGAAGCTCGCCGACCGCACGGGGGTCGAACTCCGGTACATGGAGGGCGGGGCGGCGATCAATCGCCAGCAGGGCCAGCGCACCCGCCTCGTCGATGCGCACAAGCAGGCGGCCGCCTTCTACGTCGAGCAGCTCGCCACGCCAGATGCCCAGATCGGCCGCGACTTCCTCACCGGCCGCGGGTTCGACGCCGAGGCCGCGAAGCACTTCGGGGTGGGCTTCGCCCCGAAGGGCTGGGATGCGCTCACGAATCATCTGCGCAAGAAGGGCTTCACCGACGCCGAACTGCTTGCCGGCGGCCTCGTCAGCCAGGGCAGCCGCGGCATCTACGACCGATTCCGCGGCCGGCTGGTGTGGCCGATCCGCGATCTCGGCGGTGAGGTGATTGGCTTCGGCGCGCGCAAGCTGTTCGACGATGACGACGGCCCGAAGTACCTCAACACCCCTGAATCGCCGATCTACAAGAAGAGCCAGGTGCTCTACGGCCTCGACCTGGCCCGACGCGAGATCTCCAAGACCCAGCAGGCGGTCATCGTCGAGGG
>CAIVQM010000052.1 GCA_903908025.1 uncultured bacterium | reverse complement strand
GTCGCTCACGGCCCGGCGGGGTGACCCGATTGATCCGGCCACTCCGCTCAGGGGTTCGAGTCGGTATCCGCGCCGCTCGAGCAGATCGCGGGCGAAGTTGCGAAGGCTGGTAGGCACCCATCGAAAATAGCACCGCATCCCTCGGCTGCGCGGTCGGACGGCGTCGAGCCGACTGCGGATATCGTGTTCCTGCAGAGAGAGTGCGACTCCGCACCCTCAATTACGAGAAGGACCGGGATGGGATCGCCGAAGTTCTACGTGGCATCTCCCCTCGGTGACCGCACGGCCGGCCCTGAAGCGCTCACACAACTTGTCGATGCGATCCGTCGACGCGGCATCGAGGCGTATCTGGTGCCGATGTACAACTTCCGCGGGGGGCGAAACGATCCGGAGTACGACATCTACGACTTCGACGTCGTGGACCGCATTCCGAAGTCGGACGACGCGCACTTTGTCATGACGGAAGTGAGCCCGATCGAGTCGTTCCGGGAGCTCCGCACGGTTCCGAAGGAGCGGACCTGGATCGCGTGGCTCAGCGTCAATTTCTCACCCGATCCCCGGGCGCGGCACTTCCGCCCGAGCGAGGCCTGCTGCAAGACGTTTCCACCTGAGGTCTACAGCGCGGGCGGCCCGTTGCCGTATGAGCCGGTCCCCGCGGGCTACGACCTTCCGACGGAGGTCCCCCCAGGGCTGTTCCGCACCTTCCGCGAGGCGGCTGCCAGGGCAGGTGGACCCAGCCGGGTCAAGGCCACGGTGATCGAGGACATCTCGATCCACTACGCCCGTCATATCTACGACTCCCGCCCGAACTTCATCACGCAGTCCCACTACGGCCAGGGTTTCCTGCGCTCGACCTTCGGACGTGACTCCCACCTGATCACCGATCCGATCAGGATCGTCGACGTCGGCCCGCAGCAGCGCGAGCGCAACCTCGTGGTCTACAACGGTTCCAAGGGGCGGTGGCTGGTTCCTCACCTGCGTGAGCGGATGCCCGATGTGAACTTCGTGCCCTTGGAGAACATGTCGTATGGCGACGTGTGCGAGCTACTGGCCCGGGCGACGATGTACGTCGAGCTCGGACTCCTGCACGGCCGTGATCGACTTCCCCGCGAGGCAGCGCACCTTGGCACTCCGGTGGCATTCGTCGCGCGCGGCTCGGCCTACTGCTGGGCGGACGCCCCGGTGCCGGTGAAGTACCGGGTGCCGTTCCAGGAAGGCTGGGCAGATCTGATGGTGCCCGTCATCCGCGACGTTCTTGCCGACCCTGAGCAGGCTCGATCGGATCAGTCCTCCTACCGTGAGTGGGTCGCCGGTGAGCGCGAGCGTTACGAGACAGCCGTGGATGGCTGGTTGAAGGAGGCCCTGAGCACATGACCGATCCACGAGTGCTCATCGTCGTACCGACCCTCGGCTCGCGCGCCGGGCTCCTGGAGCAGTGCCTGGCGTCCATCCGGTCACAGGATGTGCCGGTGTCGATCGTGCTGGTCGCACCGACGGGCAATCAGATGGTTGCGGAGCTCGCGGCACGATTCGATGCGAGAACGATCGCCGATCCGGGCAGCCTTGCGGGGGCGATCAACGTCGGAGCGCTTGCGGCCGACGAGCACCATGAGTACATCAACTGGATCGGTGACGACGACCTGCTGGAGCCCGGCTCGCTGGCGGCCACGGTGTCAGCCCTCGACGCTGATGCCTCGGCCGTTCTCGCCTACGGTGCCTGCCGCTACATCGATGAGGACGGCAAGGAACTCTGGATCAGTCGCGCCGGCAAGTGGGCGCCGCGCATCCTCAAGTGGGGACCCGACCTGATTCCGCAGCCGGGGATGCTCGTGCGCCGCACCGCTTGGCTTCAGGTCGGTGGGCTCGACGAGTCCTTCCGGTTCGCCTTCGATCTGGACCTGCTGCTCAAGATTCAGCGGCTCGGAGGTTTCGTCGACGTGGGTCGCGTGGTCTCGTCATTCCGCTGGCACGGCGACTCCCTGACCGTCGGTGATCGCAGTACGTCGTTGCACGAGTCGGAGGTCGCTCGCCGGCACGCCCTGTCGCCGACAGCGCGTCGACTGGCCTGGGCCTGGGAGGGACCGGTGCGGTTGGCGACGCGTGCCGCGGCCGCGGAACTGCATCGCCGTGCTCGCCGCATCCAGGGCGCGAACCATGGCTGACCGAGCCGAGCATGCCTCCCTGCAGGAGTACCTGCGAGCGGTGCTGGCACCCGATGAGCGCGAGCGCATCGGACTGATCACCTTCAACCACTGGTCGTTCGCCGTCGGCACCGTGATCGAGACGGTCCTTGAGGCCAGGGCCATGGGGTCGGATGTCGTGGTCGGATTCTGGGCCGACGAGACCCCGGTGCCGGATGTGGGCTGGCGGGCCAGCCGGTCTATCGCCCGGCTGGCGCGCTCGTCGACACGGGACCAGCAGGCGGAGCGGGCCCTGATCGCGGCCGGCGTGCCGCGGGGCGTCTTCGTGGCGCCGCCGATCCGCCGCTGGCGCGCACAGGGACTCCCCGACCTGCCGGATCCGCTGACCCGGACGGGAATCCGTGGACTGCGCTACCGCGGTGCCGATCTCGGTCCCGCGATCCTCGAGGTGCCGCCCGACGACAACACCCCGATCCGCGAGGACCACGTCTGGCCGCGCCGCTGGGTGCACGCCGCGATGCGCAGTTATGCCTGGGCCTACGACCAGGCTCGCGAACTGATCCGCCAGCAGCAGCTCGGCACGGTTGTCGTGTACAACGGCCGGTTCACGCACGACCGAGCGGTCGCCGCTGCTGCTGCGGCCGAGGGCATCCGGGTCCTGTACTACGACACCGGGGGCTACGACTCGGACTTCGACCTCACAGAGGCCACGACGCACGACTGGGCACATCTCCAGGGCCGCATGCGAAGCATGTACGACGGCTGGGATGAGGGCGAGCGCGATGCGATCGGCTCCTCCTGGTTCATCAACCGCAAGTCGCACAGCGATGCCAAGAATTTGAGGTTCATCGGTGCCCAGACACGCGGGCACGTCGAAGGACTGCCCGCTGCCGATCGACTCGTCGTGTTCTTCTCCTCCTCGGGTGATGAGATCGCTGAGCTCGACATCGACTGGGCTGAGTACCTGCACTCCCAGGAGGCGGCTCTGCTGAATCTCGCCAACGAATGCCGGAAGAGGCCGGGCACCAGCCTCGTCGTGCGCACCCATCCGCATATGCGCCTCAAGCCGTCGGGCGACCTCGTGGACTGGGAGACCGCGGTGGCAGCGGCCCGTCCGGACGTCCACTTCGATGCGCACTCGGCCGTCGACTCGTACACCCTGATGGACGAGGCGGACGTCGTCTTCACCTACGGCTCGACGGCAGGCGTGGAGGCGGCCTTCTTCGGCCGCCCCGTCGTCGTCATGGGACCGTCCGCGTACGACCTGCTCGGCTGTGCCCGCCGGATCACCGACGCGGAAGAGATCGGCGCCAGCATCGACAACCCGCCGACGCCGAACCCCAGTGGAGCAATCCCCTACGGCCTGATGATGCAGCGACGCGGTTTCACGTACGCCCACGCACACGACATCGGCAACGACGCCATTGAGCTGGCCGGTGTCACCGTCGCCGAGGCGAGCGAGAACACCCTCAAGGCGAGCGACGCCTGGCGCAAGGCCAGAACGTGGTGGCTTACGCGGGCGTGACCGACCGGTACCACCGCTGCAGGATCTTCGGCATCGAGCGAGAGCGCTCGACGGAGAGATCGGACGGCGTGAAGGTCGGGTAGTCGACGGGTGCACCGAACAGTGACGTTGCGAACTCCACCTGCAGCACGCATCGGTCACCGGAGATCGGCGGCTGCCCCTTGTGGAGGCCCAGGGTGTCGACGGCCATGAAGGTGCCGGCCGGCGCCGTGAGTTCGATGACGCGATCCCAGAGCCCGGCCTCGCGGACGAGCTCGTCGGTCTTGCGGCCGTCGGTGGCGAGCGACTTCGGGACGCGCTTGTGGGTTCCCCGCACAACGGTATGGGGGCCGTTGTCGGGCCCCACATCGGTGAGGTAGCAGAAGAACTTCAGGAATGACACGCGGTCGCGGTCCTGGTGGAAGAGCCAGGCATTCATGGAGGCGTCTTCCTCGCCCTTGGTGGTGGTCCACCACAGCGCGGTCTGGTCCATGATGACGGGCTGGCCGAGGTACCGGGCGGCGATGAGGGCCAGCGCGGGATCACTGCAGTAGTCCTGCATGTCGGCGCTGGCCATTGTGCTGTTCTCATCGATGTCGTAGCGCCCGACGAGTGGGTTCTCGCGTGGGTAGGGCTGGGCGGGGGACTCGAGGCCGCGAGCGCTGGAAGGGACGGTCAGCGCGCTCTCGCGCATGCGCGCGACCATCTCGCTGGGGATGGGCTTCTTGAAGACGTAGACACCATCGGCCTGGAGCCCGGAGACGCAGGCGGCCACCTCGTCGAAGTCAACGAAATTGCTGCTAAGGGCCTGCTCGTCGGTGGGCACACCGCCTCGCGGTGCGCGTAGGGCCTTGGTTGAGATGTCGCGCCCAGCTGTCGGACGGATGTCCATTGCCGATCGCATGTCGAAGAACTCCTGCCCGCCAGCAGATGCCCCCGGCACGTAGGACTCATCGAATCGACGCATGGCGTCGATGGTGCGCTTGAAACGGATCCTTCTTAGGACGGGCTCAACCAGTCGGTTCTCGGCCACGATGCCTCCTTCAGGGTGTAACGATGTCACAGGCCAAGCAAGGATGCCTGCCTGTCAAAGTCCGGCACGCTCGACCGAACTTCATCGAATGTCCCGCGGCTGATGATGCGTCCGTCCTCGAGGTAGAGCAGCACATCGGCCCGTCGGACGGTGGCGAGTCGGTGGGCGACCGTCACGGTGGTGACGCTGCCCTCGAGAGCGTCGAGGGTGCGGACGATCGCTTGCTCAGTCTCCGCATCCAGGGCGGATGTCGCCTCGTCGAGGACCAGCAGGAGCGGCCGCGTGTAGAGAGCCCGCGCGATTCCCAGGCGCTGCCGTTGCCCACCG
>CAIVQM010000051.1 GCA_903908025.1 uncultured bacterium | reverse complement strand
GTCGTACATCGTGGCGAGGACGCCGATGATCTCAAGTCCTGGGTTGAGGCGGCTGGTGACCTTCTGGATGGTGTCCTGCAGGAGGGCCACGCCGCGCAGGGCGAAGTACTCGGTCTCCATCGGGATGATCACGCCGCTGCTGGCGGTCAGCGCATTGAGGGTCAGCAGTCCCAGCGATGGCTGGCAGTCGATCAGCACGATGTCGTACTCGCCGAGCACAGGGGCCAGCGCACGGCCCAGGGCATGCTCACGACCGACCTCGCTCACCAGCTGCAGCTCCGCGGCCGACAGGTCGATATTGCTCGGAAGCAGGTCGAGGTCGTCGACCTCGGTCGACATGATGACGTCGCCCACATGGCAGTCCGCCTGCGTCAGCAGGTTGTAGATCGTGAGGTCGAGCTCATTGGGGTTGACCCCCAGCGCCACGGACAGCGCTCCCTGCGGATCGAAGTCGACCAGGAGCACCCGGCGGCCGTAGCCGGCCAGTGCCGCACCCAGGCTCACGGTGGACGTCGTCTTGCCGACGCCACCCTTCTGGTTGACCATCGCGATGACCCGCGCGGGGCCGTGCGAGGTCAACGGCTCGGGCTCCGGGATGGCCTTGGCCGGCGTGGACACCACAACCGAGGTCTCGACCCCGGGGAAGAGCACCCCGTCGGCCGCCGGCGCGTCAGCAGACGGCTGGCCCGGCTCGAAGCCCTCTGACTCCATGGTTGTCCCTCCTCCGAATGTCAGTTGAGCCTACCGGCCGAGCCAGGTCCCGAGGCGAAGCACCGCCGCCGCGGCCCGATCGGCCTCCCGCGTCGACACCGCACCATCCATCTCCACCGTGATGGCAACGGTCGACAACGCCCTGTCGATCCACTGGGTCATGGTGCCGTGGCAGGGACCGGCACACCCGACGATCGCGGCCCGCTCGCCCATCCACGCGGCCAGATGCCGCCCGGCGGGCCGGCTGCGCGGATGGCTGATGTCGATCAGGTCGTATGCCTGATGGAAGGACAGCACCGCGGTCGGCTGGACGTCGGTCAGGAATCTCATCAGGCCCCGTACCTCGGGCTCACTAGCCGGCCGGGTTCCTGACCAGAAGATCCCCCGCCCTGATCTCTTCCAGTTCACCGGGAAGTTCCGGTTGAGATCGACGTGATGGGCGTTGGTCCGGGTGTGGGCGTGGTCACCGTCAGGGTTCGCCGACACGATCAGCCACAGCCCGACGCCCTCGGGGACGGGCCGCCCCGCCAGTTCGGTCACGACACGACGGCCACCCGGCTCGCTGCCGTGCATCTGCCCGATGGCCACGATCTGCACTGGCGCATCGAGGGCGCCGTAGTGCCGGGCCACGATCTCGCGACCCTGCGCCGTCGTCGCTATCGCCCGCCGGTCATTCGCCGGCAGCCCCTCGGACCCCCACGCCTGACCTGACAGAGCGGTCATCGGGATGAGTGCGGCAATCAAGACGGCCAACGACCGGATGAGCACGCACATTAGCGGGCCCTCGGATGGCTCGTGGCGTAGACCTCGCGCAGGGTGTCAACGGTCACCATCGTGTAGATCTGGGTCGTCGTCACGGACGCATGCCCCAGCAGTTCCTGGACGACTCGCACGTCGGCCCCCCGTTCGAGCAGGTGGGTGGCGAAGCTGTGCCGGAGCGTGTGCGGGCTGACGTGGGATGTCAGTCCTGCGCGCGCTGCTGACTGCTGCAGTACCCCGTATGCACTCTGCCGCGAAAGCGGCCCGCCCCGGGAGTTGAGGAACAGCCGCGCTGTCCCGCGGCCTTTCGGAGCCAGGGTGGGGCGGCCACGGACGAGATAGGCCGACAGGGCTTCGGCAGCACACTCCCCCACCGGAAGGATCCGCTGCTTGTCTCCCTTGCCCGTGACGATCACCGTGTACTCGTCGAGGTCGACATCGTCGACGTCGAGACCGACCGCCTCGGAGATGCGCGTACCCGTTCCGTACAGGAACTCCACGAGCGCACGATCGCGCAGGCCCTCCGGCGTCTCGCCGTCTCCCGTGCTCTCGATCAGCAGTTGAATCTGCTCGTATGGCAGGGCTTTCGGCAGTCTGCGCGGAATCGCGGACGGGCGCACATGCCGTGCCGGGTCGATCGTCGTCTGTCCCTCACGCGCGGCGAAGCGATGGAACGTGCGCACCGCGACGATAACTCGCGCCGCACTCGCTGCGCCGAGGACGCGGCCGTCGGCATCGGGTACGCGCAACGAGACGGCGAAGTCGGCGATGTCGTTCTCGGTGATCTCGCCGATGTCAGAACGACCACGGGCGTCGCACCACGACACATACCGCGTGAGATCACGTCGATACGCGGCGACGGTATTGGTCGCCAGCCCTCGCTCAATGGCGATGTGGTCGAGGTAGCCGGCAACAGCATCCGCGACGGAGGTCAGGCGAGCACCTCGGAGAGCTCTGTCTTCGGCATACCGAAGGCTTCTGCAACGGCTCCGTAGGTAATCCGTCCCTCATGGACGTTCAGACCCAGCGCGAGGGCGTGATCGTCACGAAGTGCCTGCTTCCAGCCCTTGTTGGCGAGGGCAACCGCATACGGCAGCGTGACATTCGTCAGTGCGTAGGTCGAGGTGTTGGGAACAGCGCCGGGCATATTGGCGACGCAGTAGAACACCGAGTCGTGCACCGTGTAGATCGGCGCCGCATGGGTCGTCGGACGGGAGTCCTCGAAGCAGCCCCCCTGGTCAATGGCAATGTCGACGAGTACCGAGCCCGGCTTCATCCGAGACACGAGTTCGTTGGAGATCAGCTTCGGGGCCTTGGCTCCCGGCACCAGCACGGCACCGATCACCATGTCGGCATCCAGCACCGCCCGCTCGATCTCGTACGCGTTCGAGGCGACGGTCTGCATATGCCCCTGGTAGATCGCGTCCATCTGGCGAAGACGAGCGATGTTGTTGTCGAGGAGCAGCACCTCGGCCTGCATGCCGAGCGCGATCGTCGCCGCGTTCTGGCCAGCGACGCCGGCGCCGATGACGACGACCTTTGCCGCGTACACCCCGGACACTCCGCCCATCAGAACACCGCGACCACCCTGCGCGCGCATCAGTGCATTTGCGCCAACCTGCGGAGCCAGTCGACCCGCGACCTCAGACATCGGAGCGAGCAGCGGAAGCGAACGATCCGGCAGTTCGACGGTCTCGTAGGCAATCGCCGTGACCTTGCGCTTGGCGAGCTCCTCGGTGAGCGGCTTGTCGGCAGCAAGGTGCAGATAGGTGAACAGCACCTGCCCCTCGCGCATCCGGGGGTACTCCGCAGCGATGGGCTCCTTGACCTTCAGGATCATCTGGGCTGATCCCCAGACGTCGTCAGCTGTCGCCAGAATCGTCGCGCCGGCCTTCTCGTAGTCCTCGTTGGGGATTGACGAGCCCAGCCCGGCATCACGCTCGATCACGACCTCGTGGCCATTGCGGACAAGTTCCATCACGCCCGCAGGAGTGATCGCAACCCGGTACTCGTGGTTCTTGATCTCCTTGGGGATGCCGACCTTCACGTTCGCCTCGCAGACTCTGTCCACCCCGACGGGGCGTGATCTCCCCACAGCCTAGGAGAGACCCCGCAGGGCTGAGCCGAATCGGCCATTCCGACTCGGCGCACGTCGGCCGGGTCAGGCTCCGTCCGGGCGAGGCAGTCGCACGCGATCCGTCGCCAGCAGGCGGTCGCGGGCCTCCCACGCCGAGTCTGCTGGCCGAAGTGCGGACCAGCCACCCGCTCGGCTCGCCCATGCGGCGAGGATGCCGGCGACAGCGGTCGGGCTGCCGATCCGTCCTGCGAGCACCAGGTCGCGCGCCTCGTCGAGGTCGATCCAGACGCGGGGCAGGTGGGCCTCCTCGGCCTCCCCCGTACTCGGGCGCCCGTCGGCGAGCGGTGTGAGCCCGCGGGCGAGATAGACCCGGATTGCCTCGGAGCTCCCGCCCGGCGACGTGTACAGATCGACGAGGACATGCCAGTCCGTGGCGGAATAGCCGGACTCCTCGGCTAGTTCGCGTGCGGCCGTCTGCCACGCAGGCTCACCGGCCGCATCGAGCAGGCCGGCCGGTGCCTCGAACAGGTAGCCGCCCACCGGGTGCCGGTACTGGCGGATCAGCAGGACGCGGTCGGCGTCGTCCAGGGCAATGACGGCGACGGCACCCGGATGGTGGATGACATCGCGCTGAACGGTGACCGTGCCGAAATCCACATCCTCCGTGAGGATCGACCACACGTGACCTTCGAACCGGACGACCCGGCCACGGACAGGAAGTGCTCCTGCGGCATCCGCCACCGGCCCGGTCCACTCCTCGGGATCGGTCATCCCTGCGCGAGCGCCTCGCGCTGCTGCTGTGAACGCACGAGCGACGCCTCGACGAGTCCGGAGAACAGGGGATGTGCGCGAGTCGGGCGCGACCGGAACTCCGGGTGCGCCTGCGTGCCCACGTAGTAGGGGTGCACATCGGCCGGCAGTTCGACGAACTCGACCAGGCGGCCGTCGGGCGACGTGCCCGAGAAGCGCAGGCCAGCCTCCTCCAGCTGCGAGCGGTACTGATTGGCGACCTCGTAGCGGTGACGAT
>CAIVQM010000050.1 GCA_903908025.1 uncultured bacterium | reverse complement strand
CCTGTGGTTCATCCTGACCGTGAACTTCTTCCTGTTTCGCATCATGCCGGGCGACCCAGTGGCCTTGCTCGCGCGCAGTCAGCGGCTCTCGCAGGAGGCTCTCGACCGCCAGCGTGAGCTCTTCGGGCTCGAGGAGCCGCTGCCTCAGCAGTACCTGACCTACCTGTTCGAGACACTGCGCGGGAACATGGGCGTGAGCATCCTCTCGGGGCAGGACGTGCTGGCGATGGTTGCCGAACGCATCTGGCCCACCGTCCTGCTCGTGGGCCTGGGCACCCTGATCGCGGCCGCTATCGGCGTGACGCTGGGGATGCGCGCAGGCTGGCGGCGGGGCAGCGGGCTCGACAACGGCTCCGTGTTCGGCTCCCTCTTCCTCTACGCCACACCAGAGGGCTGGCTCGGGATGATGCTGCTGATCCTGTTCGCCGGTGCCCTGGGCTGGTTCCCGGCCGGTGGGTATTCGTCTGTCGACTCGGGTGGCGTGGGCGACGTGGCTTCGCATCTGGCCCTGCCGGTCCTCACGCTCGCACTGGGGTACGTGGGTCAGTTCTTCATCGTCATGCGCGCATCGATGATCGACACCAAGCAGCAGGACTACGTCCTGTTGGCACGCGCCAAGGGCCTCACCGACGCCGCCGTGCGCAGGCGTCACGCCGCTCCGAACGCGATGCTTCCGTCGATCACTCTCATCGTGCTGAGCTTCGGGTTCGTCCTCGGTGGTGCCATCGTGATTGAGACCGTCTTCTCCTGGCCGGGCCTGGGCCTGCTCACGTACCAGGCGATTCAGCAGTTGGACTATCCGGTGCTGCAGGCCGTGTTCCTGCTCTCCAGCGCCGCGGTGATCGCTGCCAACCTGGTTGCGGACCTGGTCTACGGCTACCTTGACCCGCGCGTCAGGCAGGCCTGAGATGGTCGACATCGAGCCGGTCTCGTCCTCGGCCGCGCGACTGGTGTGGCAGCGCCGTCGCATCGGGTTCTCGCGCGGATGGGCGCTCTACCGCCGCAATCGGCGCGGCATGGTCGGGCTCGTGACGCTCGCGGCCTTCACCCTCGTCGCGATTCTGTCTCCGCTTCTGGTTTCCCCCGAAGAGATCGATCCCGCCAGCGCCACGGGCACACCTAACAGCCCGCCGTCGCCCGAATACCCGCTGGGTACCGACTCCTTCGGCCGTTCCGTTCTCAGTCTGCTCATCGTCGGAACGCGGGTCTCCCTCACGGTGGGCCTGGCAGCGACGGTGGCCGCCGTGCTGATCGGCGCCACCTTCGGCGTGCTGAGCGGCTACTTCGGCGGGACGGCGATCGATCGTGTCCTGAGTGCTCTCATCGACTGGTTCCTCGTCATCCCGTGGCTGGTGCTGGCGATCGTGATGGCTGCGATCCTCGGCCCGACGCTTCTGAACATCATCATCGTCATCGCCGTGACCTCATGGGCGTTGACCGCCCGCGTCGTTCGTGCGCAGACGCTGGCCATCCGCGAGTTGCCGTTTGTCGAGCGTGCTCGCGTGCTGGGCGCGGGGGACACACGGATCATGACGCGGCACAT
Organism: uncultured bacterium; assembly: GCA_903908025.1. Taxonomy (GTDB): domain Bacteria; phylum Actinomycetota; class Actinomycetes; order S36-B12; family S36-B12; genus UBA10649. The sequence continues at coordinate 2,061 of CAIVQM010000050.1, read as the reverse complement.
CCTGCCCAACGTGTTCCCCGTCATCTTCGCGCAGGCGGTGCTCACCGTTGCCGTGGCTATCCTGTCCGAGACGACACTCGCGATCCTTGGCCTGGGCGACCCCACCTCCATCTCGTGGGGGCGCACGATCGAGGAGGCGTTCAATGGCGGCGCCATGACGAACGGCTACTGGTGGTGGATCGTGCCGCCCGGCCTCGCGGTCGTGTGTGTGACGCTCGCCTTCACCCTGTGCGGCTATGCCTTGGAAGAAGTGCTCGATCCGAGGTTGAGATCGAAATGATGGAGGAGATTCGATGAGTCATCAGCCCAACCCATTTGCGTCAGAGGGGGAGTGGCTGAAGTGTGCCCTCCACACCCATTCGAGTGTCAGCGACGGCACATTGCCGCCGGACCTGCTTGCGCGCGCCTATGAGGATGCCGGTTTCGATGTCCTGTCGATCACCGATCACTGGCGGATTGCCGAGGCACCGTCAACCGATCGCCTGCTCACCATCCCGGGCGCCGAACTCGGCTTCGACCTGCTGAAGCCCGCCTACCCACGCCAGTCGGCGGAGTTCCTCGTGTGGGGCATCGACCATCTGCCGGAGGACCCTGGCGGCGACCGGGACAACTGGTGCTTCAACGCGGAGGAGAACTGGGAGGTGCGCACCTTCCCGAGCCTGACGGATGGCGCCTCGTGGGCCGCCGGGCTGGGTGCCGTCGTGTACGTCGCGCATCCGTACTGGAACCATCTGTCCGTCGACGAGCTGAGCAGCGCTCAGGGCTTCACCGGCATCGAGGTCTTCAACGGATCGTCCGAGGCGGTGGATGGTCGTGGCGACTCGTCCCCGTGGTGGGATGCGCTGCTCGCAAGTGGCCGAACCGTCTTCGGGATCGGCACCGACGACCAGCACTATCCGGACTCCGATCTCGGACTGGCGTGGACCATGGTGAAGGCGGTGGATCGCACGCAGGAGGCCGTCCTGGACGCACTGCGGCACGGGCAGTCGTACCTCTCCCACGGTCCGACCATCCACCACATCGAAGCGACCGACGAGGGGGTCATCGTTGAATGCTCGCCGGCGCGAACGGTCCGCCTCCAGCGGGAGCAGGAGCATGGCACGAGCGTCGTGATGGGACAGGCCGAAAGCGGCGCGAGCCGGATCCTCGCGACGGACGGCGACGGCCTGATCACTCGCGCGTTGCTCGAATGCGAACCTGATTTCGTATACCGGCGGGTCGTCGTGGTCGACGAGCGCGGTGCCCGAGCGTGGAGCAATGCCGTCTAGTGGCGTAACTCCCACGTGGCTGTGCGAGGGTAGGGCGCACGATCGAGGATGGATGGAGCAGCGGGATGACGGAGACCACTCGTCGGCGGTTCATGCAGCTGGCTGGCGTCGGCCTGGGAGCCGCGGCGTTACCCGTCGTCGGAGCGCAGTCGGCTCAGGCGGTGGAGTCGGTCGCGGCTCGGCCCGCTCCATACCGCGTGGGCAGGTGGTTGCCCAGTGATCAGTCTGTGCTTGACGACTGGCTGCGCGACCTCGTCAAGACCGTCGACGCGACGCCCAAGCCTCTGCATCCGGTGATGCAGGAACTTCAGGCCCTCATCGAGAGCGATGCCACCCTCTACATGCAGTTTCATCAGATGTTCGAGCAGTTGCCCGATACGAAGAAGTTCCAGCGCACGCCAACCGGCCTGCCGCAGGTGCGCGACTACCGACACATGATCCGGCTCATCAACCAGGTGCTTGGAACGGCCCCGGCGTTCAACCGCACGGGGCTGGTCGGGTTCCCGATCAATGCGATTCTCAACTGGCCGATGAACACCGCGGCAGGCGAGGTCGCCTTCCTGAATCCGACCCTCAATGCCCAGCTCAAGAAGGTGCTCGACACCTGGGCTGACTTCCTGGGTTCGCCGGAATCACGTTATGTCCTGAGTGACGATCCGAAGCACGGCTGGTTTGGCCGCGATGCGATGGAGGCCATGCCGACGTTCGCGAGCGACTTCATCTGCGACCCGGCGGCACCGCACTACGGATTCACGTCGTGGGATGACTTCTTCACTCGTGAGTTCCGTCCAGG
>CAIVQM010000049.1 GCA_903908025.1 uncultured bacterium | reverse complement strand
GTCGAAGTCCGGTAGCCCGGCCTCCTTCACGAGTCCGTGCGCGACGTCGATCCGGAAGCCGTCGATACCCCGGTCGAACCAGAACTGCAGGATGGCGCGGAACTCAGCGTGCACCTCGGCGTTGTCCCAGTTCAGGTCTGGCTGCGTGGTGTCGAACAGGTGCAGGTACCAGTAGCCCGTCGGTTCGCCGTCGGGGGTGCGGATGTGCGACCAGCCGCGTCCGTGGAACACGCTGCGCCAGTTGTTCGGCGGCGTCTCGCGGTCGGGACCCGAGCCTTCACGCACGATGTAGCGATCCCAGGCAGGGGATCCGGGCTCGGACGCGAGCAGCTCACGGAACCATGGGTGCTCGCTGCTCGTGTGGTTCGGGACGATGTCCATCAGGATCCTGATGCTGCGGGCATGCGCCTGCGCAATGAGGGTGTCGACATCGTCCATGGTGCCGAGGCGCGCATCGATGGACCGGTAGTCCGCGACGTCGTAGCCGCCGTCGTGCAGGGGCGACGTGTAGAACGGGGAGATCCAGATCGCGTCGACTCCGAGATCAGACAGATAGTCGAGCCGGGAGATCAGCCCGGGAATGTCGCCCATGCCATCGCCGTCACTGTCGGCGAAGGAACGTGGGTAGACCTGGTAGACGACGGCATGCCGCCACCAGTCGTTGTCCCTCATCGGCCCGGCTCATCGTCGGGGACGTTCTGCATCGCGAACGCCGCTCCGAGCAGGTACATCCACAGGCGGGACTCCTGGTCTGCGGTGAGGTCCTGCTCCGACAGCGCCTCGCGCATGAGTGCCAGCCAACGGTCGCGCTCGGTCGCGCCGATGACGAAGTCGTTGTGCCGCATCCGCAGTCGCGGATGGCCGCGCTCGTCGCTGTAGGTCTGCGGCCCGCCCCAGTACTGCTCGAGGAACAGTTGCAGTCGACGTTGGCCCGCGGCCAGATCTTCGTCGGGGTACATCGGACGCAGGATCGGGTCGACGGCCACCCGAGCGTAGAAGGCTCCGACGAGGCGGGCGAAGAAGTCCTCGCCCCCGAAATCGTCGTATGGGGTCGCCGCAGTGGGTTCCGTCATGCAGCCATTGTGTCGGATGCCGGGGCCGCAGCCTCGGCCTGCTCCACGATGCCCTTGGCCATCCCGGGAAACACGAAGGCATGGAAGGGCGAGACCAACCACCAGTACGCCTGACCGGCCAGTCCCCGGGGCAGGAAGACCGCTCGCTGCCGCAGATGCGTGCCGGTCGTCGTCGGCGTGATGGTGAACTCCAGCCAGGCCAGGCCAGGGTTGCGCATCTCGGCGCGCAGGCGTAGGAGCCTCGGCGGCAGACGTTCCTCGACGCGCCAGAAGTCCACGGCCTCACCAACCGCAAGGACGTCCGGATCGCGACGCCCGCGCCTGAGTCCGACTCCTCCGATGAGTCGATCGAGGAGGCCCCTTACCTGCCACAGCAGGTCGGCGGCGTAGTAGCCGTGCTCACCACCGATCCGCTCAACGGCTCGCCAAACCTGCTGTGGCGTGGCCGTCGTCGTGACATCGCGGACGTCCTCGTACATGGATCCGCCCGACCATTCGGGGTCGCTTGGCAGTGGGTCGCTGGGCGCGCCGGGCAGCGAGGCGCCACTCCATCGCGTCTTCACCTGCGCGTCACGGATGCGGGTCAGCGCAAGACGAACCGCATCGTCGAATGGGAGCAGTCCTTCTGGCGGATCGGGGATCCACCGCGCCACGGCATGCTCGTGGCACACAGACGGATGTCGCAGTGATTGGACAAGGGGGCGGGCAATCGCGCGCGGGACCGGAGTGACCACGTTGACCCAATGGCTCGACAGCCCGGGAGTGAGCAGGTTGATCGGCAGGATGATCCGGGGACGAAGCCCGGCGACAGCGGCATAGCGCTGCATCATCTGCTGGTAGGTCAGCACCTCCGGGCCGCCGATCTCGAAGACGCGACTGACGTGGGCCGGCAGGGCGACCGCACTGACGAGGTAGCGGAGCACATCGCGAATCGCGATCGGCTGCGTCTGCTGCCGAACCCAGCGCGGAGTGATCATGGCGGGGAGTCGCTCCGTCAGGTAGCGGAGCATCTCGAAGCTCGCCGATCCCGAGCCGATGATCACGGCTGCCCGGAACTCGGCCGTCGGTATCCCGGATGCGCTCAGGACCTGTCCGACGTCCACCCGGGATCGCATGTGTGCTGACATCTCGTTCTCCGGGATGGCCGGAGCAAGTCCGCCGAGGTACACGATGCGACGCAGATCGCTCTGTTCGGCGGCATCCGCGAACGTCTGGGCGATGCGATGCTCCGTCTCCTCCAGACCCGGGCCCTCCTGGATCGAGTGCAGCAGGTAGTAGGCGACGTCCATCCCCGCCAAAGCCGCCCGCACGGCGGCTGGGTCGCCGGCATCACCGGCGAGCACCTCGACGTCATTCGCCCACGGCAGGTCGCGCAATCGCTCGGGGTGTCGGGCCAGAACGCGGACGCGGTGGCCCTGAGCCAGGAGTTGGGGCACCAAGCGACCGCCGACATAGCCGGTGGCTCCGGTGACCAGGCAGTTCGAGGGGCTCACGAGCCCATTTTGGGGGGATTGCCCTGTCCCTGCACGTTGGGCAGCTGGCGCACGAGGACAGGGACGACGATGCCGGCCCGGTCGAAGGCAAGTTTCATCCGCTCACGGATGGTCCGAGCCACGTTCAGCTGCTGCTCGGGTGCGGCCTTCGCCGTGATCCGAATCACCACTGCTTCGCCCGACACCGACTCGACGCCGGCAAAGGTCGGCTTTCCGAGCAGAAGCTCGTCGTAGTTCGGATCCTCGTCCATGTCGACCGCAACCTGATCGACGATCTCGCGAACGCGGTCGATGTTCTCGTTGTAGGCGATCGGGATGTCGACGATGGCCAGCGTCCAGCCCTGCGACCGGTTCGCCACCCGCAGGATCTCGCCATTGCGGACGTACCAGACCACGCCGGACATGTCGCGCAGTCGCGTGAAGCGCAGCGCGACCTCCTCGACGGTGCCGATCACCGGTCCCACATCGACGACGTCGCCCACGCCGTACTGGTCCTCGATGATCATGAAGATGCCCGACAGGTAGTCCTTGACGAGGGTCTGCGCGCCGAAACCCAGCGCGACTCCGATGACGCCGGCACTCGCGAGCAGAGGCGCAATGTCGATGCCCAGCAGCGGCAGGATCGTCAGCAAGGCAATCGTCCACACCGTGATGGCGACGACGCTGCGCAGCAGCGTGCCGATGGCGTTGGCGCGCTGCTCGGTGCGCTGGTTGAGCAGCAGGTCGGAGAGCTCGGCAGTGCGGGTGACCATCCGCATCTGGGCAAGGCGCTCGTGCTTGGCGCGCTCCGATGCGCGTCGGACGACACGTCGGATCGACCAGGTGAGTACAAGTTGGATGATGAGTGCGGACACCAGGATGAAGAGCACCTGCAGCGGAACGCCCAGCAGCCAGTCGCGCGCCGTCTCCCAGAAGGGCGTGTCCTTCGCAGCCGTCCACACCAATGCGGTCATGACAACCCGGTCCACCGCGCGAAGAAGGCAAGGGTGTCGGCCGTCTCCTCGACGGACTTGGACAGCGACCGGGCGCCGTGGCCGACGTCGCCCTCGGTGCGCAGCAGGATCGGTCGGGTGCCGCCCGTGGCGTGCTGAACCGACGCGCACATCTTCCGGCCGTGCATCGGGTCGGTGCGGGTGTCGTTGTCGAAGATCGCGAACATCGTCGCCGGATAGTCGGTGCCCTCAGTGACGCGATGGTAGGGCGAGTAGTCGATGAGCCACCCGAACTGCTCCGCGACCTCGGGGTCGCCGTACTCCACTGTCCATGTCGGGCCGAGCTCCGACGTGGTGTAGCGGATCATGTCAAGTAGCGGAGCCACGCAGACGACAGCGTTGAACAGGTCGGGGCGCTGCGTCATGGCAGCGCCGACGAGGAGTCCACCGTTGGATCCGCCGTAGATGCCGAGGTTCTGCGGCGATGTCCAACCTTCGGCGATGAGCCACTCTGCAGCCGCGTGGAAGTCGTCGAAGACGTTCTGCTTGCGGCCGAGCATCCCGGCGCGATGCCAGTCCTCGCCCTCCTCGCTGCCGCCGCGAAGGTTGGCGATCGCCCAGACGCCGCCGGCCTCAACCCACGCGAGGATTGCGGCCGAGTAGCCGGGCGTGAGCGGAACGCCGAACCCGCCGTAGCCGTAGAGGATCGTGGGCCTCGGTGCGTCAGGCTCGGCGGTCGGCGACAGCACGAACATTCGCACCTCGGTGCCGTCGGCGGACGTGTAGGTGACCTGTCGTGAATGGACGGTGGGCACCTCGACCGTGCCGGGCGGGCGGGCATGCAGCGTGACCTCGTCGGTGCGGGCGTCATACGCGTAGACCGTCGGAACCGTCGCGTGATCGGTGAAGACGAACCACGTGACGGGACCACCGTCGATGCACTCGACGGGGCCGCCGATCGTGCCAGCGCCGGGCAGGTCGATGGTGCGGATCAGGTGCCCGTCGTCGGCGCCATGGAGCGACATCTGCGCAACACCGTGACTCGTGCGCACGACAAGCAGCAGGTCGCTTGCGAGCTCCGGTCCGTCGAGGATGGTCACGGACTCAAGCACGGCATCGGGATCCTCGGCGACCAGGTCGGTCCAGGCATCGGGAGTCCATGCCCCCGGGTGCGTGACAGCCACTCGCCCACGCGGGGCAGCGAGGTCGGTGCTGACGAGGACGCGACCATCACGCAGGAAGGTCAGGCCGGTCTGCGCGTCGGTGTCACCCTGAACAAGGGTGAAGGCGGGTGCCTCGAGCGGGCTCTCGGTGAGGTCCGCGACCCACAGGTCATTGCGCGGCTCGGTGCCCTCACTTGCGGACACCTGCAGCCAGTGGCCGTCGCGGCTGACCTCGACGCCGTAGTAGTTCGTCATCGTCATCCCCGCACCGAAGACGAGGTCATCGGTGTCGGGTGATGCGCCGACGCGGTGGAGATACACGCGACGGTGGAAGTTCCGCTCGGACTCGGGAAGCAGCTCGGGCGCGATGCGACGCACGTAGTAGAAGGCGCCACCGCCGAGCACCCAGGCGACAGGGGAGTAGCGGCAACGGTCGATCGGACCCTCGATGGTCTGTCCGGTCTCGACATCCATCACGTAGAGCAAGGACTCCTCGTTGCCGCCGACCGAGAGCTGGTAGGCGATGCGGTCGCCCTCCTTCGACGGCTGCCAGCTGTCGAGCGTGGTGACGCCGCTCGGGTCGAGGACCATCGGGTCGATGAGGACGCGCTCCGTGCCGTCGGCGTCGATGACGTACAGGACGGAGAACTGCTGGCCGGGCTCGCGGCGGACGAGGAAGTAGCGGTCACCGCGCCAGTACGGCGGCGACACGGTGCCCGAACCGAGCAGTTCCTCCACGCGACCGGCGAAGTGCTGGCGTCGAGTCCAGCCGGTGCGCTCATCGGCCATCAGACCGGACTGGTGCTCAAGCCACTGCGCGGTACGGGGGTCGTCGGTCGACTCGAGCCAGCGATAGGGGTCGGAGACGGCGGTGCCGTGGAAGTCATCGACGAGGTCCAGGCGGTCGGCGGACGGGTATACGGGGGCGGCAGTGGGCGTGGTCACATCGGCAACCCTAGGCTGAAGACGTGGAACTGCACGACCTGACGGCGCTGGACCAGGCCGCGGCCATCCGGAGCGGGGAGATCTCCTCGCTCGAGTTGGCACGCCACTACCTGGCGCGATCCCATGAGCTGAACGAGGTCGTGGGGGCGTTCGTCACGATCACGGACGACCTGGCGCTTGAACAGGCTGCTCAGGCCGACCGCGCGGTCGCGGAGGCGACGGATCCGCAATCCCTGGGCGTGCTCCATGGGGTGGTGGTGCCGGTGAAGGACCTCAATCAGGTCCGCGGCGTCCACGTTCACTTCGGCTCGCTGACAGTCGACGACGTGCCGCAGGTCGACGACGATGTCGTCGCTCTGATGCGCGAGGCGCACACGGTGATGACCGGCAAGACGACGACCCCGGAGTTCGGCCTGCCGGCGTACACCGAGAGCGATGTGGGCCCCTACGCGCGAACGCCATGGGATCTCACTCGCGGGGCCGGCGGCTCGAGCGGCGGGGCGGCGGCCGCGGTTGCCGCAGGGCTCGCCCCGGTGGCGCAAGGATCTGACGGTGGCGGATCCATCCGCATCCCCGCCAGCGTCTGCGGGCTGGTCGGCGTGAAGCCGTCGCGCGGACTGATCTCCAACGGCCCGCTGCCGGACGGTCCCGGCGGCCTCGGCGTGCAGGGGGTGCTCGCCAGGACCGTCGCTGATGCGGCGGCCCTGCTCGGCGTGATGACGGGTACCGACGATGCGTACCTGCGTGCACTGTCCGAGCCTGGGCCCCTCCTGATCGGACGCTATGCGCAGCCCGTCATCGCAGCAACCGACGTTCACCCCGAGGTCATTGCGGCATTCGAGGAGGCGTCCACCCTGCTCGAGTCACTGGGTCACCGCCTCGTCGACGTCGCGGTGCCGCTCCCGCTGGATGCCGTGCCGTATTTCGAACTGGTGTGGGCGGCGGGCGCGGCTGGCATTGCGGTACCGGCGGACCGCGAGGGCGATCTTCGGCCGCTCACGCGTTGGCTTCGGGAGCGCGGACGCGCCCTCACGCCGGGCGAACTGGACAACGCCCTCGACCTGATGGCCGTGCATGCAGCCCGAGCGCTCGACGAGACGTCCGACCTGGACATCGTCCTGACACCGACGCTGGCGGACATTCCCGCCCTGGTCGGCGCCATCCGCAACGACGACGACCCGGCAGCTGACTTCGAGGCGCAGAAGCGCTTCACGCCCTTCACCTCGCCGTACAACATGACGGGGCAGCCGGCCGTTAGTCTGCCTCTGCACTGGACGAGCGCCGGGCTGCCTGTCGGTATCCAGCTCGTGGCCCGTCCGATGCGCGAAACCACCCTGCTGTCCCTCGCTGCGCAACTTGAGAGCGCACAGCCGTGGGCCTATCGACATCCGGAGGTCTGGTGACACAGTCCGTGGCTCCCGAGTGGGAGCCGGTGCCCGACGAACTCGGTCGGCTGGCGGCTGCCTACGGCGTGGCCACCGAGTACTGGGACCAGAGCGGCGGACTCGTCAAGGTCGGCGCCGCAACTGTCGCGGCTGTGCTGCAGGCCCTCGGGCTCGATGTGTCGAGTGACGCTGCCATCGCGGCAGCTCTCGAGGAGAAGAGGCTTCGCGACTGGCGGCGGATGCTTCCGCCGGTGTACGTCATGCGTCAGGGCGATGAGCGCCGGCTCTGGGTTCATATCGGCGACGGGCATCCGGCACGGGCCTGGATCCGCACCGAGGACGGACAGCACCTGGACCTCGAGCAGATGGACTTCTGGGTCGAGCCGGTGGAGGTCGATGGCCGACTCGTGGGCGAGGCCAGCTTCCGCGTTCCCGGCGACCTGCCGCTGGGCTGGCACACCCTGCATGCGGAATCCGACGGTGAGTCGGCGTCGGCTCCGTTCGTGTCGGCCCCGCGTCGCCTTGATCCCGCAGCCATCGCCGGCGACCGGCAGTGGGGCCTGATGACGCAGGTGTATGCGATGCGCTCGACGCAGTCCTGGGGACTGGGCGACCTGCACGACCTCGCCACGCTGGCTGAGTGGAGCGGGCGCGACCTCGGGGCGGGCTTCGTCCTCATCAACCCACTGCATGCCGCATCGCCCGTGCCGCCGATGGCCCCGTCGCCGTACCTGCCGGTCACGCGGCGGTTCGCCAACCCGATGTACCTGCGTATCGAGGACGTGCCGGAGTTCGCGCGGCTGGCACCGGCGGTCTCCGAGCAGATCGAGCGACTCGCGACGCAGTTGCGTCGGCTCAACACCTCTGCCGACCTGCTCGACAGGGATGCGGTGTGGGGCGCCAAGCGCACAGCACTCGAGGCGATCCATCAGGTGGGCTTGGACGATGCCCGCGCGTCGGCGTTCGCGGTATTCCGTGAGCAAGAGGGCGACGGGCTGCGCGATTTCGCCACGTGGTGCGCGCTCAGTGATGTCTACGGCAATGCTCCGGCCGACTGGCCGGCTGCCGTTGATCATCCGGCGAACCCTGCCGTCGCCGAGTTCCGTGCCGATCACGGGGACCTTGTCGAATTCCACGCGTGGATGCAGTGGCTCGTGGCGGAGCAGATGACGGCTACGCAGCAGGCGGCTCGCGATGCCGGGATGGCCATCGGCGTCATGCACGACCTGGCTGTCGGTGTGCACCCCGAGGGGGCGGACGCGTGGGCACTGCAGGACGTGCTCGCACCGGGCGTCGGCGTCGGCGCTCCGCCCGACATGTACAACCAACTCGGTCAGAACTGGTCGCAGCCGCCGTGGCGGCCCGATGCGCTTGCCGAGGCGGGTTTTGGCCCGTACCGCGACATGCTGCGGACGGTGCTGGCGCACGCTGGCGGCCTGCGCATCGACCATGTTCTTGGCCTGTTCCGGCTGTGGTGGGTTCCCGAGGGCTTCCCCGCATCGGCGGGCACCTTCGTTCGGTTCGACTACGACGCGATGCTGAGCATCCTCATGCTGGAGGCCTATCGGGCTGGTGCGATCGTCGTCGGAGAGGATCTCGGCACCGTCGAGCCGTGGGTGCAGGAGGCCCTCGTCGAGCGAGGGATCCTCGGCACGAGCATCCTGTGGTTCGAGACCGTCAACGGCGCCATCAAGGATCCGCTGGACTGGCGGCGCGACGTGCTGGCGAGCGTCAACGTGCACGATCTGCCGCCCACGGCCGGCTACCTGCGCGATGAGCACGTGCGCATCCGCGCCGAACTCGGCCTGCTCACCACCCCGGTTGAGGTCGAGCGCGCGCATGCCGACCGTGAGCGGCAGGCGTGGGCCGACGTGCTGCGGCGGCACGGTTGGCTGGGCTGGGACGTCAGCCTCGAGACCGACGAGGGGCTCACCGAGTTCGTGGTCGCTCTGCATCGTGCGGTGGCGCAGTCGCCCGCCCGACTGGTGGGCATCGCGCTGCCGGATGTCGTGGACGATCGGCGGGCGCAGAATCAGCCCGGCACCGATCAGGAGTACCCGAACTGGCGGGTGCCGATGACCGATGGCACCGGCCGTCCGGTGCTGCTCGAGGAGCTCATGCAGGGGTCAGCGCTGCTGTCCGCCATCGTCGACACCGTCCACCCCGCTACCTGACTGTTGACTGGCGGGCTATGGGGGTGCTGCCTGGGATTTGGACCCCCACAGCCCGCCGCTCAACGAGGGGTGCGCGACGCGAGCGCACGCTTGACCTGCATTGCCATGAGCCAGGGTCTGCGCAGGTCGTCGGCAGTGAAGGTGATCACCAGCCAGCCCGCTTCCTGCAGTTGGTTCCGGCGCGCGGCGTCTCGGCGGCGCTGCCGCTCTTCAAGGTGCACGGCTCCGTCGTACTCGACGATCACGCGGTGCTCAAGCCAGCAGATGTCCACTCGGGCGATCCAGACGCCGTGGTGGTAGATGTTCCGATTGCATTCCGGTCGCGGTACGCCGTACAGGACGAGGTGGGCCCGGACGAGAGACTCGCCGGGTGATTCGGCGCGGGGGTCGAGCAGCGGAAGCGACCGTCTGGCGTTGATGACCCCCCTGCGCCTCCGCGCCCACGCGACGATGTCCGCGAGTTCGGCTGGCTCGGCGAGTTGGCGGCGGAGGATTGCATCGCCCATGGCGACAAGATGTTCGATAGGGATGACCGCGGCGCAGTCCAGCCATGTTCGAGCGGGTGTGGTGGTTGCTATTCCGGCGTAGACGGTCACGTCGCAGTCACGCAGGACCAGGCGGCGCCCGATGACTCCCCGGCGGTCGGGGTGGGCTCCGCCAGATGGCACGGCGATGACAGCGTCGGAATCCAGGGGTGCCAGTCCGATCCAGGGCGGAACCGGGAGATCGAAATGCAAAGCGGCGCTCGGCCCGCAGAGAACTGAACCGTCCCGAGCGCCGAGGAGCGCAGCCGCAGCGCGTGATCGGCGGACATCTGATGTGGCGAGCGGGTAGCGGACTCCGCGTGATGGCGCGACGAATCGGGCGGCGCGGGTCTGTTCCCGAGTGAGGTCCGCCGTCCCCTCAGCAGTCACAGCGAAGGCTTCGGACTGGTTGGTGGGCGCGGGGTTCATGCACCTTGGGTAGTGCAGGGTGAAGCGTTCCGACAGCAGGCAAGCGACACCTGGGGAC
>CAIVQM010000048.1 GCA_903908025.1 uncultured bacterium | reverse complement strand
GTCTCGGGCGTGACCGGCGCATGACCTCGGACCATCTGATTGAGGGCCTTGGCCGACATCCCGATGCGGTTCGCGAGTTCGGCCTGCGTCATGCCACTCTCCTCGAGCCATTCAGCGATCGTCTCGCCCGGGTGCACGGCGTAGCCCGGCAGGAAGGCAGTGCCCTCGATGCCATGCGCTGACGTGGTAGCCATGGAAATCTCCTTGCGTTGTTGGTGCGGTGATACTGAACTGCTGTCTACGTTGCCTCGGTGCTCAGTGGTAGTCGACGATCTCGACGACAGTTACCCGCTCGACCAGTGCCCAGTCGACGCCACCCGTCGCCGTCCTCGGCACGGGAGGCGTGGCTCGGATGATGAGCCGGAGTGGCTGCTCGAGGTCGGCTGACCACTGCTCCGCTGGATTGCCGCTCTTTACCTACTAGGTAAAGATACATGATCGCCTCGCGGCCCGGAAGATGTCCCCCCGGGGCACGTCACCAGACGAAGTCACCCTCGGAGAATCGTTGCGTCACCGTCTGACAACAGACCAAAGCCCGAAGGCCAGGGCCCGAGTCACGGGGGCGAAGGAGGCGGAGCCAGCCCTAGCCGAAGACGAACGGCGAGACGAAGTCGGCCAGCGCCGGGAACTCCAGGTCTCGCGGCATCACGATGGGTGACGACGAGCGCGGCACGATGCCCGCCGAGTCAGCCCGAATACCGGCGTACGAAGCAGGATCGTCGAACGGGATGTCCTGGGCGTAGCAGACGATCGTGTGATCCTCGAGGGCCTCGTATGCATGCGCGCAGCCTGCCGGCACGAGCAGACCACCCGTCGAGGGATTGAGCTCGATCTCGAACAACTGCCGCTCCATCGGGCTACCGACCCGCAGGTCGATGACGAAGTCGCGGATCGCGCCGTTCGCGACGTAGACGAGCTTGCGCGTCGAGTGCGGCGGCAGCTGAAAGTGCAGGCCCCGCACAACGCCCGCCACCGATGACGTCCAGTACAACTCGCGACCGACGAAGGACTCGAGCAGCGGATCATCGCCCGACATCACCTTGGTGAACGAGCCGCGCTGGTCGACGACGGATGCCCCACCCGACAGCAGCAGTCCGGGCACGGCCAGTTCGGTCCAGGTCACCCTCATGCGGTCAGCACCGTCCTCGTCACCAGGTCTTCCATGGGATCTCGCCCGAGTCCCACAGGCCCTGCAAGATGGTGAACTCGCGGTAGGTGTCCATCGGCTGCCAGAAGCCCTCGTGCCGGAAGGCCGTGAGCTCGCCATCGGCGGCGAGCCGGGTGAGCCCCTCCTCCTCCAGCGCGCAGTCGTCGGTGAGATAGGCAAGCACGCCCGGCTCGAAGATGAAGAAGCCGATGCTGACCCAGTCCTTCATCTTCGGCTTCTCGCGGAAGTGCGTGACACGGCCACTGTCGTCGATGTCCATCAGGCCGAACCGGCTGGTCGGCTGCACCGCCGTCAGTGTCGCGAGTGAACCCGATGTCGTGTGCATGTCGATCAGGGACGCGACGTCCACATCGGCGAGACCGTCGCCGTACGTGACGAAGAATGGAGCGTCATCGAGCAAGGGCGCCACTCGAGCGACGCGACCGCCTGTGCCCGTGAGGTCGCCGGTGAACGCAACCGTGACGGTCCAGTCGGACTCATTACCCGTGCCGCAGAACGTGAGCGAATCCGGTGTGCGGCTCTCCTGCTGCACGTAGTGCTGGT
>CAIVQM010000047.1 GCA_903908025.1 uncultured bacterium | reverse complement strand
CGCCCACCAGGCCCGCCGCGCCGCCGGCACGAACAAGCGGACCATCCCCCTGACGATCGACGGCGACCTGCTCGCGGTCGAGCCGCATGAGCCGCCGTTCTCGCCGACGCTGGGGCTGCTGGACCTGCTGCACGACCTCGGCTGGCGCGCCCACCACTTCGAGGTCCTCGTCATTCCCCGCCAGCAGCCGGGACGGTCGATCCACCCGGGCATCGAGGCAGCCCTCGACAAGCTCGCCCGCTGCTACGGCATCACCGTGCGCTGCACCGGCTGCCCCACCGCCAGCGAGATGCAACGCCTCAACCTGGTCGGTCCGGACGCCTGGCCCGCGCTGGTCCCCGTGCTCGCCGAGTGGGGCTGGTCGGACGAAGCCATCGAGTTCATCACCACCAGCCCCTCCCACATCTCCCCCCGTCCGAAGATCCCGGTGCCACCGCCGCCGCGGCAGGAGCGACGAATGATCGACATCGCCCGCCGGATGCGCTGGGACCCCGACCAGCTCACCGACTCCGACGTCATCCGCGCCTCCGGCCACCCCAAGCGCCCCGACCACCGCGTCCCGGCCACCACCAGCGTGCAGGCGCGCACGCGGGATCACACCGCGGCCGCGGCCCTCATCGGCGCGCCGCCCGTGCCGGCACCCGTACGTGTCGCCGCCGGCTGTCCCATCGCCACCGAGCAGCACACCGCGCCGGCTCGTCTATGAGGGTATCGTGGCGAATGTGTGACAGTGAAAGGGAAATCGCGTCTATCTGACAGAAGCCCTCATGTCAGGAGCCGCCATGCACCGCATCACCATCACCGACATCCTCACCGCCCTGCGTCACGCCGACCCCGACGTCCTCGCCGCCGCGATCTACGCCGACAACGACCCGCGCCTGCTCGACGCCCTCGCGCTGACCCTGGTCGGGGCAGCCGACCGCACAGCCAGCTACCCACACCCGGAGGTCGTCGCGGAAGGCGACGCGCTCCTGCACGAGGTGCTGCGCTGGCCGGTTGCCGACGCCGTTCCCCCCGGCCACCCGTTGCCGACCGCGCGAGAGCTCGCGGCGGCCCGCAGCATGACCGTGCTGGACGCCGAACGGCTGCTGCACCGCATCGCCGCGACCGAGAACGTCGCCGCCAGCCGTCTGATCGACTCCGGCCTGCGCGTGGACTTCACCCACGAGCAGGCCCAAGTCACCCAGTGCATCCACGACCTTCTCGCCCTCGACGTAACCCCGACCCGCCAAGGCGTCCGCGCTCACGCCCTCGCCGTCGCCGCGGCGAGCAGCCCCGGAACGCCGCCGATCATCAGCAACGACCGCGGCCTGCGACCACGGGTGATGTCCAGCTCGCCCATGACCGTGGTCCCCGGATGGCTGGACCGCATGGACGCCGACCCACCCCTGACCGGGATGCTCGACACCCGCATCGACCACCTCCGCGCAGCCGTCAGCGCAATGGGCCGTGCCGCCCGCCAGCACACCACCGCCCTCGCCCTCATCGAGGCGACTCCCCAGCAACCGCGCGAACACGGGCGGCCGCTCGAGCATCACCGTGCGCCCTCCTACGTTGCCGAGGTCGACTGCGGTCAGAGGATGGCGGTGTAGCGATGTCGGAAGCTGCGGTCTCAACAGATCAAGGAATGCTGACGCTGCATTTGCCTCGAGCGCTCTTCACAGCGGAGGAAGTGGACCACTGCCTAGCCATCTCGCCAACGCTCGTCCGTCAACTGACATCGACCGGTGACCTCCCTTGTCGTCGAATCGGACGACTCGT
>CAIVQM010000046.1 GCA_903908025.1 uncultured bacterium | reverse complement strand
GCGTCGGGGTACTCCGCGGTGAAGTGCGCGAGGATCTCGTCGGGTGTCTCGAGGGTGCCGAATCCGCCGTCGCCGGCCTTGGGCCAGAACAGCGTGCACGTGAACGAGTGATCCGGATTCGGCAGCGCGATCATCATCGACGCGCCCCGCGGCCAGATGTGCAGTGAGTCGGCATCCATCGCGAACTCGCCGTTCAGTGCAGGGATGGTGAGTTCCTTGTAGCCGAACTCCAGCATGTCGGTGACGACGCTGGTGCGGCCGATCCGCTCGAGTGACTGCCGCACGATGCTGCCGAAACCATCCGTGGCCAGCACGACATCCGCGGAGATGGAGTCGAGCGCGCCGCCCTGCTCCAGCGACAGGGTGTTCGTGGCCAGGTCGTAGTCGGCCAGCCGCGCATCGAAATGCAGATGCACACCGGCGGTTGCCTCGGCGGCGTCGAGCAGCGTCTCGTTCAGGGCACCGCGGCCGATGGAGTTGATCGCCCGGTCACCGGAGGACGAGTACGACTGGAACGTCAGGCTGCTGTCCTTGCCGTGGATCATCCGGCCGTGCATCGGCAGGGCCGGTGCCATGACGGTGTCGACGAGGTCGATGCGCCGGAGTGCGTCAAGGCCGCGCTCCGAGAGGGCCAGGTTGATCGAGCGGCCCCGCTCTGCCGGGGTGGCACGAGGATCGGGTCGGCGCTCGTAGACGTCGACCGTGTACCCCCGGCGGCCCAGGTAGCAGGCGAGCAGCGAGCCCACCAGTCCTGCGCCGACCACTGCAATGCGCGTGTCAGCAATCGAAGTCATGCGATCCCCTCCCCGGTGAGCTCCTGGCTGAGCGCATCGACGGCCCGCCAGCAATCATGGAACGTGCAGTAGAGCGGCGCTGGTGCGAGCCGCATGATGTCGGGCTTGCGGTCGTCGGCCACCACGCCCCAGTTCTCGCTCATCCGATCGGCGAGTGCCGTGACATCAGTCTGGACGCGGACGGATATCTGGGCTCCGTGGTGGTCGTCGTCGGCCGGGGTGACGAGCTGGATCGGCGCGCGCTCGGCGAGTGACTCGAGCAGGCCGCGCAGGTAGCCGGTTAGTCGCAGGCTGCGTTCCCGCAATGCCGGCAGGCCGACCTCATCGAAGATCAGCAGGGACGTGTGCACGGGACCCATCGCGAGGATCGGCGGGTTCGACAGTGACCACGCATCGGCCGACCGCTGAGGCGCGGACACCGGGTGCATCTCGAAGCGGCTGGCCGGGTCGGTGCTCCACCACCCCTCGAGTCGCGGCAGGGTCGGGTCGTCGAGATGACGCGAGTGCACGAAGGCACCGGCGATCGCACCCGGTCCGGAGTTCAGGTACTTGTACGTGCACCACGCGGCGAAGTCGACGTCCCAGTCGTGCAACTGCAGCGGAACGTTGCCCGCGGCATGCGCAAGGTCCCAACCGACCGTCGCACCGATCTCATGGCCCACAGCGGTGATCGCCTGCATGTCCATGACCTCGCCGGTGAGGTAGTTGACGCCGCCGATCATCACCGTCGCAATCGAGTGCGCGTGGTCCCGCAGCGTCTGGATGACATCTTCGGTGCGCAGGGTGTCCTCGCCGGCCCTCGGGCGCAGGCGAAGCACGGCGGTATCGGGGTCGTGCCCGCGCAGTGCGACGTGACTGCGAACGGCGTAGGAGTCGGAGGAGAAGGCGTAGTCCTCGATGACGATGCGATGGCGGATCGCGGTGGGGCGATAGAACGACGCGAGGAGCAGGTGCAGGTTGACCGTCAGCGAGTTCATGATGACGACCTCGCGGGGCTCCGCGCCGACGAGTCGGGCGGCCGGCTCGCGCAGTGCCTCGTGGTACGGGAACCAGGGGCGGTCCGCCTCGGAGTGGCCGTGCACCCCGTACTCCTCCCAGGCATCGAGGTCGGCCATTAGCTCGGCGCGCGTCGCGCGCGGCTGGAGGCCCAGGGAGTTGCCGGCGAGGTACGCCGTCAGCGGGAAGTCCCCGCCGATGGCCGGGGGGATGAGGAAGTCCGACCGGCGAGAGGCGGGATCCGGCTGGCCATCCAACTCGAGGGCGTGGTCCTCCCGCGTATCGATCGTCACGTCGCTCATTCAATACCCACGGGCGGGACCAGCGCCGCGAGTTCAGCCATCACTGACCGCCAACCTGCGCTGAGCGGGTCGATCACCTCGAAGTGGGCGATCCCGGGCAGCGGGACCAGGCGGACGGCCCTGTCGGCGCAGTAGGACTCGCTCATGGCGACGGGCACGAGGGAGTCGTCGACGCCGTGCAGGACCGTGGTCGGTACCGAAGCGGCAGGACGCTGTGCGGGGTCCAGATCGGGCCGGTCGGCGGCCGGGCCGCCGAGGAACGCGAGCACGGCGCCATCGTCGAGATCGAGGCGCTCAGCCATCACCAGGTCCGCGACCGGGGCCAGGGCCAGGCAGCCGATGACCGCCGGGTGGTCGGCGGCCAGCAGTGCCAGGTGCCCGCCGGCGGAGTGGCCGACGAGGACCACCCCGGCGGAGGCGTCGACGGCGGCTTCAGCATTGCCCAGTGCGGTGAGGGCACGCCGGATGTCATCGATGGCGGCATCGGGGTCACCGGGAATTCGGCGGTACTCCACGAGCACGGTCGGGTGGCCGACAGCCGCCAGGGCGGCGGCCATCGGCCGCAGGTGCGCCCGGTCGTACTCCGGGCGCCAGTAGCCGCCGTGGATCAGGACAACGACGGGGTGCGGGGCTGCTGGCGTGCCCGGTTCGGGCAGGTAGCCGTCGGCCACGTGATCCGCCGCTGGTCCGTAGGCCCAGGACCGATCGGGCCCGGCCGCCGCCCGCTCCAGCACGCTTCGGTCCTCAGCCATGGGCCGAGTATGGCAATCGACCTACACTGACGAGCGATGTTCGATCTGGTGGCGCCGGCGCAGGAGACCGGGCTGGCCTGGTGGCCGGTCGCGGTCGTCATCGGCACGCTGGTCGTCCTCAACGTCGTCAACAATCGGGTCGCCCCCCAGACGCACTATCTGCTGTGGTCCTTCGGCGGTTCGGTCATCCTTCTCGCGATCGGCCTGCTCGACGGGAACACCTGGACCGACATGGGGCTGGGCTGGGCGTATCTGCTGCCCGGCTTCATCTGGGGGGCCGCCTGCATCGGCTTGATCACCGCGGTCTATCTCATCGGCTCGGCGTTCAAGCGCACCCGCACCGCCTTCCACGACGAGCGGATGGGCGAACTCACCGGCACTCGAATGATGTTCCAGGCGCTGGTCGAAGTGCCGTTCGGGACCGTGCTGCTGGAGGAGATCGCGTTCCGGGCGGTCCTGCTGTCCATGCTGATCCGGCGCTACGGGCTGGTGTGGGGTGTCGTCGTCGCGTCGATCATCTTCGGCCTGTGGCACATCCTGCCGAGCATCGGGACGCACGAGCAGAATCCGGCGCTCGGATCCGTTGTGGGCGAAGGGCGACGCGGCAACATCCTGGCCATCGCCCTGAGTGTCCTGACGACCACGCTCGCGGGCGTGCTGTTCGCGGCGCTCCGGCTGCTGTCCGGCAGTGTGCTGGCCCCGATGGGCTTCCACTGGGCCACGAACGGTCTGGGCTACGCCTTCTCCTGGCTGCTGATCCGCGCGCGCGACCGGCGGCGGGAGCAGCACCGGCGGGCTGTGCGGGCCCGGCAGGCCGAGCAGCGTGAGCGGTCTGGGCCGGCCGAAGGGGAATCGGGGGGAGTCGAATGACATCGATGGGATTCACCCCGTACGATGACGCGCAGTCAGGGCCGTCGGGTGACGAGGACGGCCACGAGTCGAAGCAGTTGGTGCAGGAGGAGTCCGGGATGGATGCAGCACGATCGCCCCTCGACAGTGAGCGGACGGCAGCCACCCTCAGCGACCGGGACTGCCGGATCCTGGAGTTCGAGCGCCAGTGGTGGAAGTACGCCGGCGCCAAGGAGCAGGCCATTCGCGACCTCTTCGACATGAGCGGCACCCGCTACTACCAGCTTCTCAACGGCCTCATCGACGATCCGCAGGCGCTGGCCTTCGATCCGATGCTGGTTAAGCGGTTGCGGCGAATGCGTGCCGCGCGGCAGCGGGCTCGGTCCGCGCGTCGCCTCGGAATTGAGCTCTAGACAGACTTTTTCCTGTCTAGACAGCCTTAATTACTAGGACATCCACAATCACCTTTGAGTAACGATTGCCATGTAACGCGCTGTAAACGGTTGCATCGTCCCCTCTCCCGGTCGTACATTTCGGTTAAATGGACGGGGGGTGAACACCACCCCCGCATTCGCAATCGGCCCGTCAGGGCCCGACGAGAGGACCAAGTATGCGCAGGTCACTGCGAGCAGCGGTCGCCACCAGTGCGGTGGCCGCAGTTGCATTCGGTTCGCTCCTGGCTGCCCCGGCAGCCATGGCGGCGGGCAACATCATCTTCTGGACGGACGCGGACCGCGCGCCGGCCGTTCGGACGCTCTTCGCGAACGGGTACCAGGGATCAACCGTCACCGTCGTGGTGAAGGACTTCGGCAAGATCCGCGATGACCTCGCGACTGTGACGCCCGATGCCGCGCCCGACGTGATCATGGGTGCGAACGACTGGGTCGGCGAGCTTGCTGTCAACGGCTCGATCGTCAAGCTGAACCTCGCCACGAAGGCGAAGGCCGGTCTCTCTGCGGGCGCCGTTCAGGCGTTCAACTACAACGGCAAGCAGTACGGCACCCCCGTCGCTGTCGAGAACATCGCGCTGATCACCAACGCGAGCCTCGTCAAGACGCAGCCGAAGACCTTCGATGAGCTGTCGACTCAGGCGCTGGCGCTGAAGAAGGCCGGCAAGGTCGACATCCCGCTGGCCGTTCAGCAGGGCGCAGGCGGCGACGCGTACCACATGTACCCCATGTTCACCGGCCTCGGCGGCTTCATCTTCGGCACGACCGCGAAGGGCGCCTACGACGTCAAGAACATCGGCGTCTTCAACAAGGTGTTCGCAGCCAACGCGAGCATCATCGATGGCTGGAACAAGTCCGGCCTGGTCAACTCCAAGGTCACGGGCGACATCGCCACCGCCGCCTTCACCTCGGGCAAGGCCCCGTTCTGGATCACCGGCCCCTGGAACCTCGACAAGATCAAGGCTGTCGGGTTCAAGTACCGCATCTCGGCCGTTCCGCCGATCATCCCGGGAACGGCCTCCGTGCCGTTCATCGGTAGCCAGGGCGTCATGCTCACCAAGTACGCGGCTGCACACGGCGTCGAGGCTGCGGCCACCTCGCTGGTCACCGAGTTCATGGCGGGCGAGAAGGCCCAGTACCAGCTGTCGGCACTCAACGACCGCTTCCCGGCCAACACTGCCGCGGCGGCTCGCGTGTCGAACGCTCAGCTCAAGGCCTTCGGCCTCGCGGGCAAGGGCGGCGTGCCGATCCCGAACGTCGCTCAGATGAACGCTGTCTGGGGACCGCTTGGTGCGGCTTGGGTCAACAGCACGAAGGGTGCAGGCGCGATGCCGGCAGCCAAGGCCTTCGCTCAGGCGCAGGTCGCCATCAAGAAGGCAGTCGCAGCAGGCTGATCTCAGACTGCGTGAGTGAGGGTGTGGGTCCCAGCAGTCTTGGGGCCCACACCCTTTCCCGCAGGCTCACCTGCACGGCCTGCACACCTGCTTCGCTGACATCGCGGAATCGAGGAGAAAGTGATCCAGCGGCTCATCGCCCAGCTTGGGGGCACACCCGCGCTGCTGCTCAAGCTGCTGTTCCTGGGACTCGTCAACGGGATGACCGTCTGGGCCATCCCCACGATGATCAGCAATCAGTCCTGGGTGATGATGGCCGTGCTGGTCGTGGCCACCCTGGCCCTGGACTTCATCCTGCTGACCTCGCGGTACATCCCGGCGAAGTACGTCATCATCGGTGCGATCTTCCTCACGATCTTCCAGCTCATCCCGATCTTCTACAACGTCTCGATCGCCTTCACGAACTACTCGACCGGCAATATCGGCACCAAGCCGGATGCGATCACGGCCATCGTGCGCGACAGCGCTGCAGAGTCTGAGGACTCCACCAGCTACGACATGCTGCCAACGCGCAATGCGACCGGCGACCTCGTCCTCATCCTCACCCCGCAGGTGATCGCTGCCGACACACCCGTCGATGCGACGGACCCGATGGCCCCGTCCGCCTCGGCCGACCCGGGCCTCGAGGAGTTCGGCGGGGAGCCCGCAGCCTCGGAGCCGGCGCTCGAGGAGTTCGGCGGGGCTGAGACGACGCCGAGTGCTGCGCCATCGGGTGATCTCACCTCGGGCACCAATGACCTCAACGTTGCCACGGATGCCGAGGCTTCGGACCTTCCGCCCACCTACGCCGGTACGAACGACGGTCTCGATGAACTGCCGGCATCCGATGTCCAGCGCGATGAGTTCGGCACCGTGGTGTCGGCCACGGGCTTCGTCAATGTGCCACCTGACGAGCTGTCCACCCTCGAGTCGGAGTTCAACGACCTGGCCATTCCCGGTCCCCAGGGTGGGGTGATCAAGCCGCAGGGGTACGCCACCGCCGCCGAACTCGTGCCGACCCTGACCTATGACGCTGCTGCCGACACCTTCACCTCGCTGGATACCGGTGTCGTCTACTCGAACAATGGCAGCGGCAACTTCGCCAATCCCGACAATGTCGAGGATGTGCTTGTTCCGGGCTGGCGCGAGTACATCGGATTCACGAACTTCACCAATGTCTTCACGGACTCGCAGATCCGCGATCCGTTCATCGCGGTCTTCATCTGGACCTTCGTCTACGCCATCCTGAGCGTCTTCCTGACGTTCGTGCTGGGCCTGAGTCTGGCGATCGTGCTGAACAAGCCGCGCATGCGCGGGCAGCGCATCTACCGGGCGCTGCTGGTGCTTCCCTACGCCGTGCCGGCGTTCCTGTCGATCCTCGTCTGGGCCGGGCTCCTGAACGACGACTTTGGTGCCATCAATTCGGTGACAGGCTGGAACGTGCCGTGGCTCTTCGACCCATTCTGGGCGCGCGTGAGCGTGGTCCTCGTGAACCTCTGGCTCGGCTTCCCGTACATGTTCCTGGTCAGCACCGGCGCGCTGCAGTCGATCCCCAGCGAATTGCAGGAGGCAGCCAGAGTCGATGGTGCGCGGAGCTTCCAGGTCTGGCGCCGGGTCAACATGCCGCTCCTCCTCGTGGCACTGGCGCCTCTGCTCATCGCCTCCTTCGCATTCAACTTCAACAACTTCAACGGCATCTACCTGCTGACCGGTGGCGGTCCGGCGATGGACAACTCCGAGGTTGCTGGCGCAACCGACATCCTGATCAGCTACACCTACAAGATCGCCTTCTCCGCGGGCCAGGGCAATGACTACGGCCTCGCGAGTGCGATCTCCATCTACATCTTCATCATCGTCGGCACGATCTCGGCCATCTCGTTCGCACGATCCAGGGCCCTGAGAGAGGACCGCGCATGACCAGTCCCGCCGTCCCGGTCGTGAGAGTGGCGCCGATCCCCAAGCAAAAGCGCCAGACGTTCGTCCAGTGGCTGAAGTCGAATGGCTGGCGCCACGCAATTGCGTGGGTTGCGGTGGCCTTCGCCGTCACGCCCGTCCTGTGGGTTGTCAGTGCTGCCTTCACGACGAATCCCACGATCAGCAGCGGCAGTCTGATCCCGACTGATCCGACCCTCGACAACTTCAAGCGCTTGCTGAACAATCCCGACCAGCCCTACGTCAACTGGTACGTCAACACGATGCTGTTGGCCATCATCGTCGCGCTGTTCACGGTCCTGATCGGTGCAGGTGCGGCGTACGCATTCAGCCGCTTCCGCTTCAAGGGCCGCAAGGTCGGCCTGATGTTCCTGCTGCTGGTGCAGATGTTCCCGCAGTTCCTGGCCCTGGTGGCGATCTACCTGATCATGGCCCAGGTCTCCGATGTCTTCAGCGGCATCGGCCTCGACTCGCTCATCGGCCTGGGACTCGTGTACCTGGGCGGCGCCATGGGCATCAACGCGTGGCTCATCAAGGGCTTCTTCGACACGATCCCGATGGAGATCGATGAGTCTGCGAAGGTCGACGGAGCCAGCCACGGCCAGATCTTCTGGGGCATCATCCTCCCGCTGGCGGCGCCGGTGCTGGCGGTCGTGGGGCTGCTGAGTGTCATCTTCACGATCAACGAGTTCGTCATCGCGAGTGCGCTCCTGCAGAGCCCGCAGAAGCTCACACTGGCGGTGGGCCTGCAGCAGTTCATCGGTGAGAAGTACTCGGAGAACTGGGGCCCGTTCGCAGCCGGAGCGCTGCTCGCCGCGATCCCCGTCGTGCTGCTGTTCATCTTCCTGCAGAGGTTCATTGTCGGCGGGCTGACGCAGGGCTCGGTGAAGGGCTGATGCCCTCACCGCTGTCGAGCGTGCACCATGACGGCTCGCCCCTCTACGTGTCGAGCCTGGCGCCAGCGCTCGGCGACACCTTGACGCTGCGCCTGCGCACGCACCGTGACCAGCAACCGCAGACGGTGGTGCTGCGAACCGTCCGCGATGGCGAGCCCCAGGCGGTCGTTGCCGAGGCGCAGGCGCCCGTCGGGGTCGATGTGTGGTGGGTGGCGACGATCGTCGTCCGCAACATCGAGACGCACTATCGCTGGCTGGTGGTCGGCGGTGCGCACGACTTCGCGTGGCTGACTGCTGGCGGGCTGCTCGACTTCGATGTGCCGGATGCGACGGACTTCGTTGTCACGGCCACCGAGGCCCCGCCGGAGTGGTCCCACGAGGCGGTCGTCTACCAGGTCTTTCCGGATCGGTTCGCCCGTTCGATGGCCGACGACGATGCACTGGCCCAGCCGCCAGTGGGAGCCGAACTACCCGAGTGGGCTGTTCCACGGGCATGGACCGACACGCCTGAGGGGCGATCTCCCAATACGCCGCGCGAGTACTTCGGTGGTGACCTCGATGGAGTGCGCCAGCATCTCGACCACGTGTCGGCCCTCGGTGCCAGCGTGCTGTACATGACTCCGGTGTTCCCAGCGGCGTCGACGCATCGGTACGACGCATCCTCATTCAGCTCAGTCGACCCGCTGCTCGGCGGCGATGCCGCCCTGCTCGCGCTCGTCGAGGCTGCGCACGCGGAGGGCATCCGGGTGATCGGAGACATCACCCTCAACCACTGCGGTCGAGAGCACGAGTGGTTCATCCGCGCCCAGGATCCGCAGGCATCGGAGCGCGAGTTCTTCCGCTTCGATCCTGAGCTGCGGCACGGTTACGAGTGCTGGTTCAACGTGCCGACGCTGCCCAAGTTCGACCACACCAGCTCCCTGCTGCGAGACACACTCGTCACATCCGATGACGCACCCGTCCGCACCTGGCTGCGCGGCTCCTCGGGTCTCGACGGCTGGCGCGTCGATGTCGCCAACATGGCCGGGCGCATGGGCTCCATTGATGTGACGCACGAGTTCGCCAAGGACGTGCGGGCGGCGATGGCCCTCGAGCGCGACGATGCCCTGCTTGTCGCCGAGCATGGACACGACGCCAGCGGCGATCTGCTCGGTGACGGATGGCACGGCACGATGAACTACGCGGGCTTCACTCGTCAGGTCTGGTGCTGGCTGCGCAGCCCCGACTTTCACGAGACGTTTCTCGGCCTGCCGGTCGAGGTTCCCGTCGTCACCGGCGAGCAGGCAGTGGCCTCGCTGCGCGCCTTCCATGCGCGGATCCCGTGGCGGTCGCTCATCACCAGTTGGAACATCCTCAGCAGTCACGACACCGCGCGCATCCGTTCAGTCGTCGGCACGCATGACCGCCAGGTGGCGGCGCTTGCGCTGGCCGTGGGCCTGCCGGGGGTGCCGATGGTGTTCGCAGGTGACGAGATCGGTGCCACCGGACTCTGGGGAGAGGATTCGCGCACTCCCTTCCCATGGAACGACGAGGACGCGTGGGATCAGGACACGCTGGCCGCCTACCGTGGTCTCCTGCCCATCCGACGCACGAGTCCGGCGCTCGCATCGGGCGGACTTCGGTGGCTGCATGTGGGCACCGATGCGATCGCGTTCGTGCGCGAGCATCCCGACGAATCGATTCTGGTCGTCGTGGCGCGCAGTCAGGCACAGACCGTGCGGGTCCCGTTGGCGGACCTCAACGCGCGG
Source organism: uncultured bacterium (assembly GCA_903908025.1). Taxonomy (GTDB): domain Bacteria; phylum Actinomycetota; class Actinomycetes; order S36-B12; family S36-B12; genus UBA10649. The sequence continues at coordinate 3,770 of CAIVQM010000046.1, read as the reverse complement.
ACGATCCATCACCTGTTCGGCTTCCACGCGGAAGTGGTCGCCGATCAGGCTGTCATCGATGTCCCGTCAGCGGGTGCTGGCGTGTGGCGAGTGGAGGGTGTGTAGTCATGGCCGAACTGGTGCTGACCGAGATCGACAAGGTCTACGACAACGGCTTCTATGCCGTGAAGGACCTGTCGCTGGATGTCGCTGATGGCGAGTTCCTGGTGCTCGTCGGGCCGTCCGGTTGCGGCAAGACGACGGCGTTGCGGATGGTGGCCGGACTTGAGGACATCACGGACGGGACGGTGGCGATCGGCGGCAAGGTCGTCAACGACATCGGCCCGCGCGATCGCAATATCGCGATGGTCTTCCAGAGCTACGCCCTCTATCCGCACATGACCGTGGGCGAGAACATCGGCTTCGGCCTGGCTCTGCGGCACGAGGGCAAGGCCGAGATCAAGGAGAAGGTCGACCGCGCCGGTCGGCTGCTCGACCTTACGTCGATGCTGACCCGCAAGCCGAAGCAGCTATCGGGCGGACAGCGTCAGCGCGTGGCGATGGGCCGGGCAATCGTCCGCGATGCCGAGCTGTTCCTGATGGATGAGCCACTGTCGAATCTCGATGCCAAACTGCGTGTGCAGATGCGCGCCGAGATCGCGTCACTGCAGCGCGATCTTGGAATCACGACTGTCTACGTCACGCACGATCAGGTCGAGGCGATGACCATGGGCCATCGTGTTGCGGTCATGAGGCTTGGCGAACTCCAGCAGGTCGCTCCTCCGCAGGATCTCTACGACAACCCCGACAACATCTTCGTAGCCGGCTTCATCGGCACCCCACCGATGACGCTGATGCACGCGATCCTCAACGTGGAGGGCGACTCAGCGGGCCTGCGAATCGGGTCGCAGTACCTGCCGATTCCGCGATCGGTCGTCGATGCCCGCGCGGATCTGGTCGCCAAGAACGGTCAGGAGATCATCGTCGGGCTGCGCGCCGAGGACATCTTCCATGAGCAGCGGGAAGGCTCCCATCCGCTCGAAGTCACGGTGGTGCTCTCGGAGGCCCTCGGATCCAGCGTCCACCTCACGTTCGGGCTGGCGGGAACCCCGGTCGACGAGATGCGCCTCGGCAGCGGTCTCGCGAAGGAGGAGGAGCAGGAACTGACACGCCTGGGTCACAGCAAGGAGATCGAGGGGGTCGCGGTCTTCCCGCCTCGCCTCGAGTTCCGCACGGGGGATGCCATCACCGTCTACGCGAATGGCTCGCGACTGCACTTCTTCGATGTGGAATCTGGTCATGCGCTTCGGTAGGTGGCCGCTGGCAGGGGTCATCTCTCTGACGCTTCTCCTCGGCGGCACGATCGGTCCGGCATCCGCGGGATCTGCGCTGGACGGCTTGGCCACCGCGCCCCTCCGGAGCCCGATCGCCGCCGATTCGTTCTACTTCGTGATGACTGATCGCTACGCGAACGGCGACCCGGCCAACGACACGGGCGGGCTCTCCGGCGGTCCGAGTACCACCGGGTTCGAGCCGACATCCGATGCGTTCTACCACGGCGGCGACCTCGCCGGCCTGGCCGGACGGTGCGACCCGACGGATCCGTCGGACCATGGCCTGGCGAGGATCAAGAGGCTCGGATTCACCGCGGTCTGGATCACGCCACCGTTCGTCCAGCGCACCGTCCAGGCATCGAGTGCCGCGTACCACGGCTATTGGTTCCTCGACATCACGAAGCCGGATGCGCATCTCGGCTCGGAGGCCGAGTTCGCGACATTCATGGCCTGCGCGAAGAAGCTTCAGCTCAAGGTGTTCCTCGACGTCGTGGTGAACCACACGGCCGACGTCATCACCTACAAGCAGGGCTACTCGTATGTGCCGATCGCGCGCGCTCCGTACCGCACCGCGACTGGCCGTCGATTCGACCCGTGGTCCTACACGTCGGGCACGGCATTCCCGCGGCTCTCGGCAACGAAGAGTTTCGCGAAGACGCCGAGTGCCGAGCCGGCGTTCAAGGCGGCGAAGGCCCCCGCGATTCTCAATGACGTGACGAAGTACCACAACCGCGGGGACATCGACTGGAGCAGTTGTGTCGGGCGCTGCGAGATGGACGGTGACTTCGCCGGCCTCGACGACCTCATGACGGAGGATTGGACCGTCGTCAAGGCGCTTGCGGACTCGTATGGGGAATGGATCACCAAGTACGGGATTGACGGGTTCCGGATCGACACGGCGAAGCACGTTGACCCGTACTTCTTCGGGCGTTGGCTGCCGCTCGTGCAGCAGACGGCCGCAGCGGCGGGCAAGCCGCAGTTCACGAGTTTCGGCGAGGCCTGGTTCACCGACCCGGCCCAACTGTCGGAGATCATGCGAGTTCGGGGGCTCCCATCGGTTCTCGACTTCCCGTTCCAGGACGTCGCTCGGACCTTCGTGACGGGACGGGCGTCCGGCGCCTCGCTCGCGTCGCTGTTCGCAGAGGACGACTACTACACGTCAGCCACGGCGAACGCGTACGGACTCACCACCTTCCTCGGCAACCACGACATGGGTCGCATCGGGTTCTTCCTCGCCTCCCAGTCGACGGCCGAGGGGCAGCAGCTGCTCGAGCGCGATCTGCTGGCGCATGACCTGCTCTACCTGACTCGCGGTGTGCCGGTCGTCTACTACGGCGACGAGGTTGGCATGACCGGGTCAGGCGACGGCAAGGACAAGAACGCCCGGCAGGACATGTTCCCGACGCAGGTGCCGCAGTGGCGGTCAGAGGAGCGGATCGGTGGGGCACCCATCGCCAGCGGATCCTCCCTTGGGCTCTCCACACCGATCGAGACTCGAATGGCTGCCCTTGCCGCTGCGCGGGCGGCCCATCCGGCGCTGGCATCCGGCGCGATGATCACCAGATACGGCGCGGATTCGGTATTCGCCGCCAGCCGCATCGATTCATCGACTCGGCGCGAGTACCTGGTCGCCTTCAACACGGGTGACGACGCTGCTTCGGTGAGCATTCCGACGTCGACTCAGTCGAGCGCGTGGACCCCCGTGCTCGGAGGCGGCGGCGCCCAGTCAGATGCATCCGGTGCGGTGGCCGTGAGTATCCCGGCGCGCTCCTCGCTCGTGCTGAAGGCGGCGAACGTGCTGCCGCTGCCGTCCGCTCCCAGCGTGACGGTGCGTGCGGCGAAGGACTTCGTCACGGGCACCTATCGACTGACGGCGACCGTGCCCGGCACCGACCCCTCGGCGGTGACGTTCGTGATGCGGCGCCCAGGGGCGGCGAACTGGACCCCGCTCGGCACCGACGATGCTCGGCCCTTCCGGGTGTTCGTGCCCCCGATCAAGGGGCGTCCCGTGGAGATTGCCGCGGTGGTGAAGGACTCAGCGGGCCAGGTCGCCAGTACGTCCCCTCTTCGCGTGAGCATCGCCCCGTTCCTCTGAACCCGCCCGTCGTCGCTGCTGTGTCTGCTCGAGCGCTTGTACGATCGTGGCGAGGATCAAAGGAGAGTGGATATGTCGGTGCGAGGGATTGCTGCCACGCTGGTCGCGACAGCGATGGCCGCGGGGGCGCTCGTCTCCGCTGCGCCGGCGGCGCACGCGGCCGAGACCATCATCGTGTGGGCTGATGCGGCCCATGCCCCGGTCATCCAGCAACTGCTTCCCGAGGGCTATGCGGATCTGTCGGTGACCGTCGTCACGAAGGATCCCGCCACCGTTCGAGCCGACCTCGCGGCTGCCACGGCAGCCAACGCTCCGGATGTGATCTGGGGTGACCTGGCCTGGACCGGGGAACTCGCCACTGC
>CAIVQM010000045.1 GCA_903908025.1 uncultured bacterium | reverse complement strand
GGCCCCCTCTGCAACCTGCGGGTCTCGCAGGGCAATGGTGCCGGCAAGATCGGCCTCGGCGGTGTGCCGGTCGGAGAAGTCTATTCGGCCGGTCCACGTGCGGGCGAACGCGAGGGTCGCAATGAGGGCACCGTCGTTGCCGGTGTGGGTGGCTGCTTTCAGGGCGGCGAGGTAGTTCAGCCGGTAGACCGTGGGGATGATGATGCGCACCTCATCCGCGCGTGCGAGCTCGGCGTTCATCATGATTCGCGCGATGCGGCCGTTGCCGTCGACGAAGGGGTGGACCTCGCTGACCAGGAACATCATGAAGACAGCGCGTGCGAACGGGCTGGTGAGCGACGCGCCCTGATCGAATCCGCGGAGCAGGGTGCCTTCGACGAGGTCGGGTTCGACGAACGCCGTGGAGCCGGCTTGGTTGGGCTGCTGCTTGAAGGCGCCGAGACGCTTGTCCGTGCGTGCACCGAGCAGGACAGCGTGCCGTGCTTTCAGGAACTCGACGAGTTCACTTCCACTTCGCGGGGTTCGGCGCATCTCGTCGGCGTCGGACGTGATGCGGTAGGTCCCCAGGACGTCATGCGCGTCCAGTGGTCGCTGCAGCGAAGCGGCTTCCTCGAAGACGATTTCGGCGGCCTCGTCGAGCGTGAACTCGGTGCCTTCGATGTAGTTGGAGAAGTACGCCTCGTAGAACGGCAGCAGTGCGCGCCGGCTCTGATCCGCAGGCAGGAGCGGTAGGACGTCCGGCGCCACTGCCGCAAGCGACGTGGCCATGCGGGCGAATGCGTCGAGCCGGTCGTGGTCGTATGGCAGGCCGTGCGCACGCGATCTCAAGGCGGGCGAGGTCAGTTGGGAGGCGTCGCGTGTGGACAGTGCTGCACCGATCAGCTCGTCGAGCTTGGCGAACTCCCGCTCCCTCTCGAGTAATGGAGCCAACTGCCGCGACTGGTCCCGCAGGCGATTGACTCCCTCGACGCCGCGGCTGGCGAGCAGCGCGTCGATCCATTCCTCGACCTCGATCCGGGTCAGCGTGCGCCGGATTCCTGCGGCGGTTCGTCGGCTTGGCGTCAGGTTCTCCAGCAGGCTGCGAGCCTCGCCCGCCACGTAGATCCCGTCGGGCAAGGGCATGTCGCCGGGCAGTGCTGACGCACCCCTGCGGGGGATGACGGTCACGCCAGGAAGCACAAGGGGCCTGCTGCGATCGGCGACGACGAACATGGTGCCGTCCCGGCCCAGCCCGCCGTCGCGAGCCGACCGATCGACGATGACTGCGCCGGGCATCTCGTGCGCGACGATCGACCACAGGTAGCGCCGCGAGAGCGACTCCGCGGTGGACCCGATGTCGCCGGAATAGATGCCGGACGCGATGCGCACGATCCGTCCCTGCGCCTGCGCTCGCGACAGACTCCGACGGTCGACCTCGCTGGCGAACACGAGGGCGGGGAAGGGCTGCTGAGCCATGGGCGCCCCTCCGTTCGCGTGCGACAAAACGGGATCCAGTGGATCCATGCGCGACATT
>CAIVQM010000044.1 GCA_903908025.1 uncultured bacterium | reverse complement strand
GGAGTCGGGCGCTGCGCAGGGGGATTTCGACCTCGCGGGCGACGCCCTCACCATCTCGCGCAATCTCGTCGCACTCGAGGATGCGTACGGATACCGGATCATGGCCGGGCACCCCACACTGGACCATGACGCCTGCGCCGAAGTGATCCTCAGCTACGCCCGACTTGCCACCAACCATCCACTGCCAACGGAGCTGTGATGACCGACCGCCCGATCACCGTCCTGTTCATGCCCGAGTCGGCATACGGCCCGACCAACCAGTGCATCGGCATCGGCAAGGTGCTGCTCGACCGCGGGCATCGGGTGGTGTTCGCAGCTGAGGCATCCTGGAAGGGAAAGCTCGAGCCGATGGGCTTCGTCGAGGATCTGGTCGACCTCGCGCCCCCGGCTGAGGCCGACGACACGGGTGAGCAGGATGCCGGGCAGTTCTGGAAGGACTTCATCCGCGACACCGCGCCGGAGTTCCGCAGGCCGACAGTCGAGCAGCTCTCGACATTCATGGCGCCGACGTGGCAGGCGCTGATCGACGGTGCCGTCTACTGCGAGCCGCAGCTGAAGTCGATCATCGAGCGTGTGCGACCCGATGTCATCGTCGAGGACAACGTGGTCTGCTTCCCCGCGCTCGTCACCGCCGACGCGCCCTTCGTGCGGATCGTGTCGTGCAACCCTCTTGAGGTCAACAGCCCCGATGTCCCGCCGGCCTACTCAGGCCTGCCCACCGACGATCGGTCGGAGTGGGAGTCGTTCCGGGCCGAGTACGACCGAACCCATCGGACGATGTGGGAGGCCTACAACGCATGGGTACTGGAGCAAGGGGCGCCCGCACTGCCGGACCTGGAGTTCATCCATGCCTCCGATGCGGCGAACCTCTACGTGTTCCCGCAGGAGGCGGACTACACCGATCGACGGCCGTTGACCGGCTCCTGGCACCGAATGGACTCCAGTGTTCGGGAGACCGACGGCGACTACGCGATCCCGGAGGCCGTCCGCGTCCGTCCCGAGGGCAGTGCGCTGATCTACCTCTCGCTGGGATCGCTGGGCGGCGCCGATGTCGATCTCATGCGCCGCCTCATCGACGTACTTGGTCGCACGCCGCACCGCTACATCGTCAGCATGGGTCCGCAGGCGGCGGAGTTGGTCCTCGCTGACAACATGGTCGGATCCGAGTTCCTGCCGCAGACCAAGGTGATCCCGCAGGTCGACCTCGTGATCACCCACGGCGGCAACAACACGACGACGGAGTCGCTGCACTTCGGCAAGCCGATGATCCTGCTTCCGCTCTTCTGGGACCAGTACGACAACGCGCAGCGGATGGACGAACTCGGCTTCGGCGTGCGCCTGGCGACGTACGCGTTCACCGACGAGGAGATGGTGGCTGCACTCGATCGGATCCTGTCCGACAAGGACCTGTGCGCCAGGCTCGAGGAGATGGGTGCTGAGATCCGCGATCGTGACGGATTGCGGCGCGGTGCCGATGTCATCGAGTCCGTGGGTCGGGCCCACGCCGAGGGCGCGTGACCGCACTCGACATCGCCGTGCAGGCGGCCGATGCGGCGACTCTGCTGCCGGCTCGTCGAGTGGACGAGGCTGCTCGGATGGTGCGTCCGCTGGCCGTCATCGCCGATGTGGTGCTTGGCGCTTCGACGATTCCTGGTGAGCAGGGTTGGTATGTACTCCTCGAGGATGCGCGCGGCGTTCGGTTCGGTGTCCCGGGGATCGTCGGTGGAGGGCGTCTGCGCCGTGCGGTGCCCGGCGATGGAGTGACGGCAGCCCTGGGCGCCCTCATCGCCGCTGGCGTCGACGTACCCGGCCTGCGGATCACCCGATTCCCACCTGTGCCGTCGGGCGTTGCTGAGCGCGCTGTCGACGTCGACCAGACGAACGAGCTCGTGGTGCTGGGCGACGACGTTGTGGTCAAGTGGCTCCTGCATCCGACGGCTGACGAGCAGCCGGCGCCGATGCGCTTGGCGACTCTTGCGCGGGCGGGATTCACCGGAACTCCGCGGCTGCTTGGCCTCGTCGAGTTGAGATCCGTCGGGTCACCGCTCATTGCCATGCTCAGCGAGTACGTGCCGGACACCCGTGATGGCTGGGAGTGGGCAGTCGAGGAGGTGCGCGCGTGCGCGCTCGGTGAGCTGGAGATGTCGGTCGCCCTTGAGTCAGCAGCGGCCGTCGGTCGGCTGATCGCCGACATGCACCTCGCCCTTGCGAGCGCCGGCGAGGCTGCGGCCGACGACGCCGATGTGCAGGGGTGGACGAGCCGAGCGGTGGCCGATGTGGATGCAGCGGACCTCGGACCAGACGACGACCGTGCCGTGCGCCAACTCCTCGCGCCGATCCAGCATGCGGCCGGCAGTCGTGTCATCGACATCCATGGCGACCTGCATATTGGCCAGATCCTGCGTAGCGACACGGGCGCGTACTACGTCATTGATTTCGACGGAAGTCCCGTGCTCGATGCCGTCGAGCGACTGTGGCCAGCGCCGCCGGCCAGAGACGTCGCGGGCATGCTGGCATCACTCGATCATGTGGGGCGAGTTGTCCTGCATCGCACGCCGGACCTCGACGATGTTGCTCGGGCACGCGTGATCGAGTGGATCGGTGCAGCGCAAACCGAGTTCCTGAGCGCCTACCGGGTGGGGCTTCGTGCAGCCGGGCGGCTTGACCTGCTCAACGAGGAGCTGCTGCTGCCCTTCCAGGCGCAGCAGGAGTGTCGCGAGTTCGCCTACGCTGCTCGCTACCTGCCGCACTGGCGGTATGTCCCCGAAGCCGCCCTGCCTGCCCTGCTGAGACAAGGACCCAGATGAACCCTGACCTCTTCCTCGCAGACCTCGAGCGCAAGCCCGAGGTGCTCGGAGTGCTCGCGTCCGCGCTCAGGTCCGACGACCCCTGGGCCGGTTCGCCGATATCCGCTGACTCTCGGATCGTGCTGCTGGGCATGGGGTCGTCGCACTATGCCAACTCGGTCGCGGCTGCTCGGCTTCGCACGCGCGGCATCGACGCGGTCGCCGAGTTGGCGAGCAGCGATCTGATGCCCGCGGTGTCGGACCGCACAGTCGTCGTAGCGGTGTCGGCCAGCGGAGGATCGGCCGAGACGCTGCACGCGGTCGCCGGATATCGCGAGCGCTGCCCTGTCGTGGCGCTGACGAACGTGGATGGATCGACGGTCACGGAGGGAGCGGCGCACGTCGTGCCGATGCTGGCGCAGGTGGAGGCCGGGGGAGTGGCCTGCCGGTCCTTCCAGCACACCCTCGCTCTGCTACTCGCGCTCGAGTCCCGACTGACCGGCGGGGGCGACGTTCCGGCTCTCGTCGAGGCAGCGGCCGCGGCGACCGCGGATCTCCTTGAGCGGCAGGATGCGTGGCTCCCGCCGCTCATCGCCAATGCGATCGGCCCTGACGGCACGCACATCGTGGCGCCCGCGCGTCGGCTGTCGTCTGCGCAGCAGGGAGCACTCATGCTTCGCGAGGGACCACGCCTGCCTTCCGTGGGATGCGAGACGGGCGACTGGAGCCACGTCGACGTCTACCTGACGAAGACGACTGACTACCGGATGCTGCTGTTCGTCGGCTCGCGGTGGGAGCCGGAACTCGAGCGGTGGATCCGCGAGCGTGGGTCACGTCTCGTGAGCATCGGTGCGGAGAATGCCGGTGCGGCACAGGTCATCCGGTATCGCGGTGACGACAGCGACGATGTCCGACTGCTCACCGAGGTGTTCATTCCCGAACTCCTGTCGGCGGCGGCGTGGTCCAACTGATGTCCATGCACGTCACGCGGCTGTCCGTCACTCCGGTCAAGGGCCTTGCCCTGCATCATCCGGCTTCTGTCGACGTGGATGCGAGTGGTGTCATCGGCGACCGGCTCTTCTACCTCGTCGACGATGCCGATGTGCTGGTCTCCATCTCACGAACGGGTGGACTGGTCGGCCTGCTTGCCGACTACGACGCCGAGACGTCGGTTCTGACCATCCGCGAGGATGGCGACGTCCTGGCGCAGGGTCCGGTCGAGCTCGGAGCAGTGCATGACGCCGACTTCTTCTCCTTCCGGCAGGTGCCGGGGCGGCTGGCTCCCGGGCCGTGGGATGCCCTGTTCTCCGAGCGCGCGGGCCGCCCGCTGCGACTCGTCCGGGCAGCCGATACCGGTCACGACGTCGAGCCGCTGACCCTGCTGGGGGATGCATCGACGGCACGGTTGTCGGAGCAAGCCGGTTCCGCTGTGGACAGCCGCCGGTTCCGCATGCTGATCGAGTTCGACGGCGCGGCCGCGCACGCCGAGGACGGCTGGGCGGGACAGCAACTGCGCATCGGCAGCGTCGTGATCGAGGTCGGCGACGCCGTGCAGCGATGTGCCGGCACCACCCGCAACCCGCTCACCGGTGATATCGACCTGCGCACGCTGACGCTCATCGGGAAGTACCGGGGCAGGCAGGACTCGGTGTTCGGCCCCGGTTTCAACTTCGGCGTGTACGCGCGATGCGTCGCTCCCGGCACGATCAACGTAGGTGACGAACTCGAGCCGCTGTAGCGCTCAGGTGACCGATGCGTCGTAGATGCTCTGGATCGTCGTGTCGAGCGCGGCGTCGAACTCCG